>JANXYD010000211.1 GCA_025350265.1 Hyphomicrobiaceae bacterium
CGAAACTTCGGCACGTATCGATCGCGCGCTCATCCGAGAGATCGGTCAACTCGGCTTCATCGCGCCGGAGATCCCGGAGCATCTGGGCGGGTTGGGGCTTCCGAGCTTGACCAGCGGCCTGATCGCCGAAGCCATAGGCCACGCCGATATCAACGTGGCCTATCTGCAGGTCCTCGGCTCGCTCAACAGCAAGATCATCGCCGAGCATGCGTCACCTGCTCTGGCTGCAAACTGGTTGCCGAAAATTGTGGCCGGCGAAGCAGTGGTATGTATTGGCCTGACTGAACCGCGTGGCGGATCGGACGCGGCCAATCTTGCGCTGTCCGCGCGCCGCGATGGTAACCGCTATATTCTGAAGGGCGAGAAGTCATCGATCAGCATGGCCGATCAATCCGACGCCATCGTTCTGTTCGCCCGAACGGGGCCGGTCGAAGCCAAGGCGCGCGGCGTCAGTGCATTCCTGGTGCCGATGGATACACCGGGGATCACCACACAGCGCTACAAGGATCTGGGCAGCCACGCCATCGGCCGCTGCTCGATTTTCTTCGACGATGTCGTTATTCCGGAAGCATTCCGCCTCGCGGACGAAGGCGCGGGGTTCGTGCAGGTGATGCAAGGGTTCGATTTCAGCCGGGCACTCATTGGGCTGCAAGTGCTCGGTGCGGCGCAAGCCTCCCTCGACGAGTCGTGGGCCTATATCCAGGAGCGGCAGGCGTTCGGTGCGCCACTGTCGCGCAATCAAGGCGTTACATTTCCCCTGGCCGAGGCCGAAACGATGATCTCGGCTGCGCGCCAGCTTTGTTACCACACGCTGCGCCTCAAGGATGCCGGCCGGCCGCATACGGCCGAAGCTGCGATGTGCAAGTGGCTGGCACCGAAAACAGCCGTCGACGTGATCCATCAGTGCCTGCTCACGCATGGGCACTACGGCTGGTCGCTGGACCTGCCGCACCAACAGCGCCTGCGCGATGTCATGGGCTTGGAGATCGGCGATGGCACAGCCCAGATCATGAAGATGATCATCGCGCGCGAGCGCCTCAGCAAGGGCGCGCACTGACGACAGACGGCCCTTCAAGTCGTCGAGACACCACGCTCGCCCCTTGCTTTGCCGTTTGCGCGTTTCTATTCCTGCGCCGAGGCGTCGCCAAAGTCTCCGAATGCGGTCCAGCCACCATCGACGCTGACGATCGAGCCCGTCACATAGGATGCGGCTGGTGAGCATAGAAATGCGGCCACCTGGGCAATCTCCCTCGGATCCGCCAGCCGTCCCATTGGAATGCGCCGCGCCAGTCGAGCCTCGTCGAGCCGTCCGGCATCGATCAGGCTCTGCACGAGCGCCGTCTTCGCATATCCCGGCGCGATGGCGTTGACGCGGATGCCATGCCGCGCCCATTCGCACGCCATCGAGCGCGTCATCGCCGCTACACCGGCTTTGGCCGCGCCATAGGCATTGCGGCGCGGCAGACCGGTGATGCCGGCGATCGAACTGATGTTGAGGATGACGCCGGCACCGCGCGCAATCATCATCCGCGCCGTTTCGCGTGAGGTCACGAATAAGCCGTTCAGGTGTACGCGGAGAATGCGATCGAAGCTGTCCACCGATTGCTCCAGCGTCGGTAGATGACTGTCGCCGATGCCCGCGTTGTTGACCAGCACGTCGATCTGCCCGTGACGCATGGCGATCTCCGCGATGGCGGCGACGACTTCGGACTCGGACGCCACGTCCATACGGATGAAGTCGTGCTGCGGCCCTAATGTCGCGGCGCGCTGCCTGGCCTTCGCCACATCCAGATCCGCGATGACGACGCGATGGCCGGCAGCGGCCAACTGCTCCGCGATGGCGAAGCCAATGCCATCGGCGGCCCCAGTGATCACAGCGACGGTTTGTGGAATTGAGGTTGTTTGCGTCATCAGCTTTCGAAGCCCGGCCGCGGGATCAGATTCATCAACATGCGCGTATACCCGCCATCGACCACGATTTCCTCGCCGTTGATATATGATGCGCGCGCACTCGCCAGGAACAAGACGGCCTCGGCAATGTCTCGCGGTTGTCCGATGCGGCGCATCGGCACCACGGCGCAGCGCTTCTCGCGAACGCCCGGCGTTTCATAGAAGCCTCGCGTCATCGGCGTCTCGATCATGCCAGGGCTCACGACGTTGCTGCGCACTCCCGAGGGCCCCCATTCGGTCGCGATCTGCTGCGACAGCATCACGACGGCGGCCTTGCTCGCGCTATAGGAACTCGACTGGCCCTGTGGATGCGATGCCGAAATCGAGGCGACGTGCACGATGGCGCCCGCGCCCTTCTCCCGCATTTGCCGCCCGAACGCCTTTGCGCACAAAAAGTATCCGTTTAAATTGACGGACAGAACTGCATTCCACTCCGCCAGCGCTAAGGTATCAAGCGAACCCGGCCGCAGCAACGCAGCATTGTTTACCAACACATCGCAGGTGCCCAAGGCCGCTCGCACACGCTCCGCCGCGTCTTCAACGCTATCCGGTTCCGTCACGTCGCAGGCAATGATGAGGGCTTGCGTCCCAGTTTCTTCTGCAACCGTCCGTGCGGTTTCGCCGGCCGCATCTTCATTGCGCTCGATCAGCGCCAAGTTGGCGCCGGCTTGAGCAAAGCCGACCGCAAGTGCCCGGCCGATTCCGCCGCCGGCCCCCGTGATCACCGCGTTGCGCCCTCGCAAGTCGAGCCAATCGCTGCCGCTCATCGCATTCTCCGAAGTGCTCGCTGTTGGGCCACGCCCGCCTCAGTTCGTCACGCCCGCCAGATGTCGGCCGGTGATGTAGCCGAAGGTCATGATCGGCCCTAGCGTGATGCCGGCGCCGGGATAGGCGCCCCCCATCATGCTGGCGCGATCGTTGCCGACGGCGTAGAGCCCATTGATTGGCATGGCACGACTGTCGAGCACGCGCCCCACCGTGTCGGTATCCAGGCCGTCGAAACTGCCGAGATCGCCCATGACGAGTTTGACCGCATAGAATGGGCCTTTCTTGATCGGTGCCACGCACGGGTTCGGCGTGTTCGCGGGATCGGCCAGATAACGGTTAAATGACGTCCCGCCGCGCCCGAACTCGGGATCTTCGCCCTTTTCGGCGCTCAAATTGTAACGCGCGACGGTGTCTTCCAACTGCTGACTGTCGATGCCGGCTTCGTCCGCAAGCTGCCGCAACGTGTCGCCACGCATCACGTAGCCGTTGGTGAGGAAACCAGCGAGCGGGATCGGTGCCGGCTTTACAGCACCGAGCCCATACTTACGGATGGTCGGATGATCGGCGATCAGCCACGCCGCCGTTTCGCTCGCGCCTTCGCAGGTGCGAATCATCGCCGCGCCAACGTCGTGATAGGACTCCGATTCGTTGCAAAACCGTTGTCCCCTGCGGTTCACCGCGATGACACCCGGCTTGTAGCGATCGAGCAGATGCGGGAAAACGCCATATTTTCCGCCTCTTTTCGGAACCTTCGATACGGGCATCCACGCTGCCGCATTTGGAAAGCGCAGCTCGCATTGTCCGCCAGCCGTCTCCGCCAGTCGGATACCGTCGCCGGTGTTGCCCTCGGGCGTCGGCGAAACATGCTCGCCACCGCGCGCGACGTGCGGGTAGGCCTTGGCCAGCCGGTCCA
This sequence comes from Hyphomicrobiaceae bacterium, assembly GCA_025350265.1. Taxonomy (GTDB): domain Bacteria; phylum Pseudomonadota; class Alphaproteobacteria; order Rhizobiales; family Hyphomicrobiaceae; genus JABFRJ01. The sequence goes on from JANXYD010000211.1 coordinate 3,632, forward strand.
GATCATGCGGAAATCCTCCGCACGCCAACACCACGCCGCGCTTGGCCCGGATCTCGCGTTCGCCCGCCCCGTCACCGATGAGCACACCCGCGACCACGCCGTTCTCGATGACAAGCCGGCGCGCCGATGTGTTCGTCAGAATGGGAATACCGAGATCGAGCGTGCTCTTCGCCAACCGCGCAGCGAGCGCGTTGCCGCTGGTGACCTGCACCGCGCGCCCGTGCCGAATGAGATCCTTCATGTGCAGCGCAAGTCGCTTGGTCACGTAGGCGAACGACGTCAGCGACTTGGTGGCGTTGAAGAAGTGCTTCAAGTCCGCATTCGACGAGTTGAACATCATGCCCATGAACGTGATGGTTTCGAGCGGCGGCCTGAGCCGCGCCATGTCAGCACCCAGTTCCGTCGTATCGAACGGCGCCGCCAGCACGGAACGGCCGACATCCACGCCGCCCTCGATTGCCGGATGATAGTCTGGATAGAGCGTGGGAATAAATTTTACCACCGTCTCGCGTTCGAAGAAATCGAGCATCTTCGGGCCCTGGTCGAGGAACGCCTCGACAATATCGTCGCGGTAAAAATTGCCGGCTTCATGCCTGAGATAAGTACGCGCCGCGTCCTTGCTGTCGCCGGGTGCCATGGTGCTGCACTGCCTGTTGCCGGGGATCCACAACACGCCCCCCGAGAACGCGGTCGTGCCGCCGAATACGGGTTCTTTCTCAATCACGATCACGTCGAGGCCGTGCGTCTTGGCCGTGATCGCGGTCGATAATCCGCCCGCGCCGGAGCCGATCACCAACACGTCGCAGGTTTGTGTCGTGCCACTGGATGCCGTCATTTCGTCGTCCTCGAAATCGCTTTGGTGTTGTCGAAGGTCCAGCGTCGCGGCAGGCGACGCAACCGTGCCTCTGCGATGGCTCGGAACGTTGCCTCGGTAGCGGATTGGCAGACAAACCCAAGCGTGCGCGCACCATGTGCAGGCTGCCCCATCTCAGCGACCCGTCTGTCGATAAAAGGCGATCGTCGCCGCCACGCCCGCCGCGAGTTGTGTGCCCGGTAAGTCCGGAAGCAGCACCGCAACATGCCCCTTGTCGACATCGGCCACGATCTGCAGAGGCGGCCCGGCAACGTCGATGCGCGCCTCCGGCACGATGCGCTTGATCGCGAGCACCACGTCTTCATTCGATGCGACGGTGCCGACCAGATTGATGACATGTGCGCCGTGCGGTGGCCGCTGCAACGCCATCACATAAGCCACCGCCACGTCATCGACGTACACCAGCCCAGCCGAACCCGAATACGGGATCGTATAGGCGTCGTCGCGGGCCGCAGCGCGGCACGCCAATGATGGTCCTGCCGTCAGTCCGGTTTCGCGCCCGGGGCCATAGACGATGAAGGGCCTGAAGCCGATGCTGGCCAAGCCGTGGTCGGTCCAATAGGCCCGCGCCGAACCCTCGCACGCCAGTTTGAATGCGCCGTAGTGGCTGGTTGGAAATGGCATGCGTCCGTCGGCGGGGCCGAACACACCGGCGCTGCTGGTGTAGACCACGCGTGCGATGCCGTGTGCGCGGGCCGCCTCGAATACGTTCAGTGTGCCGATCAGATTGATCTCGGCGCCGCGCACCGGATCGGCCGTGCATGCAGGTGTCAAGATGCCGGCCAGATGCACGATCGCGTCGCAACCGTCCGCGGCCGCGCGCACGGCACCACCAGAAACGATATCGCCTGTGCGCCATTCGCACTGGTTTGCAGCGCGCTCGCCTGCGATCGCCGCGACGAGCCGGCGATCCTCCGCCACGTCGAACACGCGCGCGCTATGGCCGGCCGCCGCAAGCTGCTTGATGATCCAGGCGCCGAGGAAGCCTTTGCCGCCGGTGACGAGTACATGCATGAACACTCTCCGTTCCGATCGGTGCTCACGATGCCTGCGAAATGAAGAAACTGCCGCCGCGTGGCGGCGAGAGCGTCGGCGACGCGGCGATCGCAACCGCCAACTCGCGCGCAGCATCGATCAACAGCTGCGACAACTCCGCGATGCGCTCCTCCGTCAGCCGCATCTGCGGTCCCGCGATGACGACGGCACCCGCCACTTCGCCGGTCACCGGATTGCGCACCGCCGCCGCCGTCGAGTTCATCCATGGCGTATACGTCTGGATCGCCGTGCTGTAGCCGCGCTTGCGGGTCTCGCGCAGCGCCTTGAGCAGCGCCGCCTTCGTTTCCGGTGCCTTCGGCCCGTAGTCCTTGCGCAGGCCGAATCCCTGCTTTTCGACCAGCCTCATCGCGTCGTCATCGCTCAGGCACGCGAGCCAAGCATGCCCGCTCGCGGTGCACGACAACCGCCCCACCTGCCCCATGTCCGGGTCATAGCGCAGGCCGAACTGCGAGCCTTGAGCCTTCGCCACCCAGATCAGATCGCGTCCATCGATGAGCGCCAGTCGTACGAGTTCGCCGGCCGCGCGCGCCAGCCTTTCGAGGATCGGCTGCGCAAGGTCGGTGATGCCGCTGCCGGAGAGAAACGTGAATGCCAGCGAAGCAATCTTCGCGGTGAGCTGATAGACGCCCTGATGGCGATGCTGACGCACATACCCCTGCTCGGCAAGGCTGGACAGCACGCGATGCGTCGCGCTGCGCGGCATCGTGAGCCGGTCGGCGATCTCATAGAGTGGCAAGCCGTGCGCCTCGGTCGCCAGCAATTCGAGCACACGCAACGTGCGCTCGATCAGCCCCGAGGGGCTGCTCTCTTCCTCTGCCGGTTTGCTGGATTTTACGGTGGTCTTGGACATGCATTCTACCCGTTGTTGAGCGTCACGCTAGCGCCGGTTCGTGCCGCCTCAAGCACGGCGAGTGTCGCCCGCAAGGTTTCGGTTCCGTCTTTCGCCGTGATCAGTGGCACGGCCTCGCGGCGCGCGACGGCACATAGGTGACGCAGCTGGATCGTATACGGATCCCCCCGGTCGACCGCCAATGTTTCGCGCGTGATCGGCGCGAACCAGCCGGCCGCGCCCTTATAGCTCCAGATCTCCAGCGTCGGCAGTGTCAGCGAAGCCGCAAGTCCGGAAATGAAGTGCGTATTGACCGGCACCGGTTGCGGCGGATAAAGCGCGCTTTCCTGCATCGCTAGATCCCAGCTCCAAGGCGCGGCCACCGTGTCGCTCAAGCTGATGGTGACCAGACAGCCCGCCACCAGCCGCAGCACGACCGCCGCCGTATCCTCGACCTCGAAGCCGCGCACGGCGTTGGAACCGATCGCCTGTACGGACGCAATGTCTCCCAGCAGATGACGCACCAGATCGATTTCATGGATGAGATTGATCAGCACCGGACCGCCGCCGGGCCGCCGTCGCCAGGCCAGATCGAAATATGAATGCGGCTTGAGAAACGTATACAGGATCGTCGCGCTGGTGATGCGCCCGAGCGCGCCCGACGTGATCGCTTCGCGCGCGCGCTGGACAATCGGATTGTACCGTCGATGATGTCCGACCAGTACGGGCACATCGGCAGCGGCCGCGACCTTCGCAAGTTTTTCGCCCTCCGCCACCGTCGTCGTTACGGGCTTCTCGACCAGCACGGTGATGCCATGAGCGATCGCGTCCAGCGCCACCGGCAGATGCAGGTCGTTTGGTGTCGCCACGATGACCGCCGTGCATTTCTTGCTGTCGAGCAGGTGCCGGTGGTCGGCGTAGTGCGGCACGCCGAACTGCCGCGCCAGTTCGGCGCCTGCCGGGGATGGATCGGCAATGCCGGCGAGCGAGGCAAAATCGCTTGCGACGATCCGGTCGCAATGCGTCCGGCCAATAACGCCTGCTCCAATGACACCGATCGCCATCTTCGCCATATTCTGGATCTCCAGCACCTTCAGACCGAAACTGGCTGTCCGCCGGCCCGCCGTCAAGACAAAAATGGAATGCAATTCCAAATTTGTTATTGACTTGGAATCGTGTTCCGGTTAGTCGATCGATGCGTGACGGGTATGCGAAAGCCGAGCCCAGGCTGCGTCTCTGCGCAGCAAAGCGCAGCGGGAACTACGAAGTGCTGGATCGAACCGGCCGCTGAGTTGGGACAGAAACCTGGGAGGAACGCTTGACCAAGACAACAGGCAATGGAATTTTGCGCACGCCCGTCGGGCGCCGCGGTGTGGTGTTTGGCGCAGCGAGTCTCGCCGCGTCCACAAAACTTGGCATGCCCTACATTGGCAATGCCGCAGCGGCCGAACCGATAAAGATCGGCATGATCTGGGCCAAGACCGGCTCCATCGTCGATCAGGCGGAGTATCTGGCGCAGGGCAGCATGCTGGCGCTGGAGCAGCGCAACAACACCCTGCTCGGTCGTCCCGCCGAAATCGTGTGGCTCGATGAGCCCAATCCGCAGGGCGCTCAGCTGAACGCTGAGCGGCTCGTCGGCGAGCACAAGGTCGTTGGCATTGTGGGTGGGGCGTTATCGTCGTTTGCGCTCGCCATTTCCGCGGTCGCCAAAAAGTCCAAGGTGCCATTCATCGCGGCCAACGCGGCGGCAGCGGCGCTCACCGGTTCTTCGTGCAACAAGTATACCTTCCGCCTGCAACCGCCTGTCGATGTGCACACGCGTGTGCTAGCACCGTATTGCGCGGCGATCGGCAAGAAGTGGTACATCATGACCGCGGCCTACGCGTTCGGCCAAGATATCAAGAAATCCTTTACCGACTACATAACGGCCAATGGTGGCACGGTCGTCGGTGCCGACGAGGTGCCGGTCGGCACGCCGGACTTTTCGTCCTTCATTCTGAAGATCCGGGCCGCCAAGCCCGACGTCGTCATCGGTGGGGTCGCTGCCAGTGACCTGACCACGTTCCTCAAGCAGTGGAACGAACTCGGCATGCGCGGCAAGATTCCGTTCGCGGAAATCGCGGTCGGCAATACTGACCTCTGGGGTGTCGGTCCCGAAGCCGCGGACGGGCTGTTCACGCTCACCTGGTACTACAAGAACCCGAACAATCCGCCTGAAGAGCAGGCGATGGCTGCGGCCTACGAGAAAAAATACAACCGTCCCGCTGCCGATAAGGCGTGGATGGGTTGGATGGGCATGCGGGCCTTGCTGGATTCTATCGAGTTGGCAAAGTCGACAGAGTCCGGTGCCATCGTCAATGCTCTCGAAACCTGGAGCGTCACGCGCGGCGATCTCGCGTCGGCCTATCGGCCGTTCGATCACCAGATGACGAGCCGCCTGCTCGTCGCCAGCATCAAGCCGAAGATCACGGACAAGTGGGACTATTTCGACATCAAGGCGGAGCTTCCGGCAACGCAGGCTGACGTCGAAAAAGCGTTCGGTTCGCAGGCGGACTCAGCCTGCAAGATGGATGCGCTCTGAAGCGCTACTCCGGATGTGACCTTGATCGGACCTTGGTGCCGGCCGCAGTGGCGGTGCCAAGGCTCGCAGTGTTGGTGCGTCAGGCCACTCGCGTCGGTGGCGGGTCGACGTTTCGGTTTTGGAGTGAGCTGTGCTGGACATGATCTTGTCGCAGGCCGTCAACGGTCTTGTGCTTGGATTTCTCTACGTGCTGATCGCCATTGGTCTGTCGATCATTTTCGGCATGCTCGGAATCGTCAATTTCGCACACGGCGCGTTCTTCGCGATCGGCGCCTATCTCGCGCTCGTGCTGTCGCGTGACTATGGCTGGGGCGCTGCGTTCCTCGCGCCGATCCTCGTCGGTGCCATCGGCGTGGTCGTCGAGATGCTGCTGATCCGCCATCTGTACGGCAAGGAACCGCTGCTCGGGCTGATCCTGACGTTCGCACTCGCGCTGCTGGTCGAGGCGATCCTGCGCCTGATCTTCGGCGGCGCGCCGGTTCCGTTCAATCCGCCCAAGATCCTTGCTGGTTTCGTCGAGTACGGACCCATCCTGATCACCAAATACAGGCTGACGGTGCTGGCGATCACGGTCATCGCGCTTGTCGCGTTCTGGGCATTTCTTGAATATACGCGCTTCGGCCGCATCATCCGTGCCGGCTCGCGTGACGCGGAAATGGTCGGCTTGCTTGGCATCAACCTGCCGATTGTCTTGTCGGGCGTGTTCGGCGTCGGTTGTCTGCTCGCGGGGCTCGCCGGCATGCTGGCCGGCCCACTATGGACCGTGAACCCATCGATGGCTGGTGGTGCCATCATGCCCGCCTTTGTGATCGTCACCATCGGCGGACTTGGTTCGTACGGCGGCGCGATCATTACGGGGTTGCTGGTCGGCGTGGTCACAGCCATGACCATTCAATTCTATCCCGACTGGTCGAGTGCGGCCATGTACATCCTGATGGCCGTCATCCTGCTGATGCGTCCGCGCGGCTTGTTCGGTGAGAAGTGGGAGCGGTTCGAATGAACGCGCGGTTAATCATCACTCATCCCGTTCTTTGGGTCGCGCTGGTGCTCTGCGCCCTGTCGGCGCTGTGGCTCGCGCTCGGCGCGCCCGTGTCGCTGATCACCCAGATCGCCATTTACACCCTCTATGGTGCCGGCGTGAACCTCTTGGTCGGATACACTGGGCTGGTGCCGTTTGGTGCCTCCGTGTTCTTCGGCACGGCCAGCTATGTCGCAGCCTTCGTGGTGCTCGGTGGCTATGCCAACGACATGCTCGCGATCGTTCTGTCGATTGTGTTTTCGGCGGTTCTCGGTCTGCTGATCGGTGCGGTGATCCTCCGCCGCACAGGGCTCTATTTCTCACTGCTCACCCTTGCGTTTTCGCAGATCGCCTTTGAAATCGCGTTTAAGTGGACGGCCGTGACTGGCGGCGAGAATGGCTTGCAGGGCGTCCCCCGCACCACCTTCGCCGACGCCAAGACCTATCATGCCTTCGTTCTTGTCGTCGTCACAGTCACGATGTGGTTTCTCTGGCGCCTAGCGCATTCGCCGTTCGGCCGGACACTGCAATCCGTGCGTGATAACGAACAGCGCGCTTCCAGCATTGGCACCAACGTCTATTTCGTCCGCCTGTGCTCGCTGACGTTGATGGCAGCCGTCGTAGGCCTCGCCGGCGCGTTGCTTACGTTCATGCTGCAGGGCGTCTACGCAGACAATCTCAGTTGGCAGCACTCGGGCGACAGCCTGTTGATGACGGTGCTTGGCGGCGTGCACCATTTTCTGGGGCCGCTTTGGGGGGCCATCGCCTTCATCGTGCTCGAAAATCGCTTGTCGGCCGTCACCGAAAACTGGTGGCTCGTCTTCGCGCCGATCCTGATGCTGTTTGCGCTGTTGTCGCCGGAAGGCATTCAAGGGCTCGCGCAACGCATTCTCGCCGCCATGCGTGTTGGCGCCGAGCGCTGGAGCCTGACGCGCAACGTTATCCCGCCGCGTCCGGCGGTGATCACGCCATACGAAAGCGCCGGTCTTTCCGTCGATGGATCGCGGCCGATCCTGGAGACGCGCAAGCTGTCGAAAAACTTCGGCAGCCTCGTGACCGCGCGCGAGATCGACATGCAAGTACACCCCAATGTGCTGCACTCCATCATCGGCCCCAACGGTGCCGGCAAGACCACGTTCTACAACATGCTAACGGGCGTGCTTGCCCCGAGCGGTGGCAATATACTGTTTGAGGGTCGCGACATCACGCGCCTGCCAACCTATGCGCGCGCACGCCTCGGAATCAGCCGGTCGTTTCAGATTCTGTCGATTTTCCCCAATCTCAGCGTCTTCGAAAACGTTCGCATCGCTGTCCAAGCGCAGCGCGTCGGGGTGGGCAGCCTTTTCTCGAACGCCTACGCGAACGATACGATCAACCAACGCGCCTGGTCGATTCTCGATGCGGTCGGCATTGCAGATCGCGCTGCCGAGTTGAGTGTCAACCTGCCGCACGGGGCCAAACGCCTGCTCGAAATAGCCGTTACGCTGGCCATTGACTCAAAACTATTGCTGCTCGACGAACCGCTCGCCGGCCTGGCCGAAGCCGACCGCGTCGTCGTCGCCGATCTGATCTGCAAACTTGCCAGGAGCCATGCCGTCCTGCTTATCGAGCACGATATCGATCGGGTGCTCGCGATCTCCGATCGCATCTCAGTGCTGCATCAGGGCCGCATCATTGCCGACGGTAAGCCGGCCGAAGTTGCTGCCAACCCGGAAGTGATCGCAGCCTACATCGGGGCTACCAAAGGCGCTGCGCGCGTAGCGCCACCTGCGGCCGAGCGCAAACAGCATGCTGCAGCGCGAGTCCTGCTCAAGGTCAAGGATTTGGCGTCCGGATACGGCGGCAGCACGGTGATTTCCAGTCTCAGCATGACGGTGCATGAAGGCGAGGCCGTCGCCTTGCTCGGCCGCAACGGGGTCGGCAAGACGACGACGCTTCGCGCTCTCACCGGCAGCCTCCCGCTTGCCCGCGGTACGATCACGTTTGCCGGCCAATCCACTGGCGGTCTCAAACCTTACCTGATTAATCGTCTGGGTATATCGCTGGTTCCGGAAGGCCGACGATTGTTCCCGAATTTGACCGTCAACGAGAACCTGCAACTCGCGATGCGTCCCGGCGGCATCAGCATCGAAGAAGTGTTCGTCCTATTCCCGCGCCTGCGTACGCGACAAAAAGCCAAGGCCGAAAATTTGTCCGGTGGCGAGCGGCAGATGGTGGCGATCGCCCGCGCGCTGGTCGTCCCGAGCAAGCTCATACTCCTTGATGAACCCTTCGAGGGCTTGGCACCGGCCGTCGTCGACGAAGTAATGGAAGCGCTCGTCAAACTGCGCGGCAAGGTGGCGATGGTGATCGTCGAGCATCATGCGGAAACGGTGCTGCCGATCGTCGATCGCGCCTACGTCTTGGTCAACGGGCAGGTCGCCTTCGAGGGCGACGCCGCGACGCTCGAAGCCGACCTGGACTTGCAGGCGCGTCTGCTCGGCGTTGTTCACGATGACAAGGCAGCGGCAGCCCAGTGATGCCCGATGCCAAACTTGGAAAGCGATGAAATGGCTTCCACACTTACAGGCGCGACACGGCTTTACGTCATTGTCGGCGACCCGATCGCTCAGGTGAAGGCTCCGGGCGGCATGACAGCGGCTTTCGCAACGCGCGGCCATGACGGCGTTCTTGTTCCAGTGCAGGTGTCGGTGGAAGACCTGGCGTCTTTTCTGGCCATCGCTGACAGGTTGAAAAACCTCGACGGCATCGTGGTCACGGTGCCGCACAAATTCTCGTGTTACTCGCACTGTGCCACGACGACCGATCGCGCGCGTTTCATCGGCGCGGTCAACATAATGCGGCGGCGCGCGGAGGGTGGCTGGCACGGCGAGATGGTCGATGGCCTTGGCTTCATCGGTGCCGTGCGCGCGAAGGGCTTCGATCCCAAAGGCAAGCGAGCGCTGCTGATCGGTGCTGGCGGCGCCGGCTCCGCCATAGCGCAAGCTTTACTCGCCGCCGGCGTACGTGAACTTGCGCTGCACGACGCCGATACAGGCCGTCGCGATGCCTTGATCGCGCGCCTCAATAACATGGGTGCCGGTCGAGCCGTGGCCGGCTCGCCTGATCCGTCTGGGTACGACCTCGTTGGGAACGCAACGCCAGCTGGCATGCAGGCCCGCGATCCCTTGCCGATCGACGTGGCAAAGCCTGCGCCCTCAACGTTTGTCGGCTGCGTCATCACCGTGCCAGCGGCGTCGCCGATGATCGATGCGGCCCGCGCCCTCGGCTGCACCACCTCCACCGGCACTGACATGTATGGGGCGCTGCAGGGTGCCATGCTCGACTTCCTGCTCGATCCAGCAAAGAAGAGTTGAAAACCAGACCATGGGCATCACGACTCTTTCAGCAATCGAGAACACTGCCTGCTACGACGTCATCGTCATCGGTGCCGGTGCCGGCGGCATGTCGGCAGCCTTGTTCGCCGCGATCGAGGGCAAGTCCGTGTTGCTCATCGAGCGCACCGAATACATCGGCGGGACCACCGCATTGTCCGCCGCGACTGTCTGGATCCCGAACTCGATGCACTCGGCGAAAGTCTCTAGCGGCGATGATTTCGAAACCGTCAGCCGCTTTCTCACGGGCGTCGTCGGCAATCATTCCAGCGCCGAGATGCGCGAGGCGTTTCTGCGTAGCGGGCCGGAGGCGGTTGCAACGTTGGAGGGGCACTCTGAAGTACGGTTCCGCCCCTATGCCACCCACCCCGACTATGAGCAGCAGGTCGAGGGTGCCACGCTGCGCGGCCGTGCGATGGAACCGCTGCCCTTCGATGGACGCCGTCTCGGTGCAGAACTTAAGCGCATCCGTCCGCCGATTCCGGAGTTCACGATCTTCGGCGGCATGATGGTCGATCGCACCGACATCAACCACCTGTTGGGATTGACGAAGAGCGTCGCATCGTTCGCGCACGCAACGAAAATACTGGGCCGTTACGGATTTGATCGCGTCAAAGGTTCGCGCGGTTCGCGTCTGGTGATGGGAAATGCACTGGTTGGTCGCCTGCTCAAATCGCTTCTCGATCGCAACGTCGACATCGTAATCGAAACCGAGGTCCAATCGTTCGTCACCGATGCAACCGGTGTCTCCGGCGTTGTCGTCGCGCACGCTGGCATCACCCGAAAGATAAACGCCACATCCGCTGTCGTGCTCGCTGCGGGCGGCTACGGTCGCCACAAGACGCGCCGTGCCGAAATGCTGCCCACGCCTGTGTCGGATTACAGTCCGGCCGCGCCTGGGCACACGGGCGAGATGCAGGATCTGGCGCTCGCGCTCGGTGCCCGCTTCGGGGACGGCAATCTCGATAACGCCTTCTGGGCACCCGTATCGGTGCGCAAGCGGCCCGACGGGAGCACCGCGGTATTTCCGCATTTCGTTATGGATCGCTCCAAACCCGGCACGGTCTGTGTCGATCAGCGCGGCGCGCGCTTCGTCAACGAGTCGAGTTCGTATCATGTGTTTGCGCGCGCCATGTTCGACGCCAACCGCACCTCACCCTGTATTCCGTGCTTCATCATCACTGACGCGGTCGGCCTGAAGAAATACGGTCTCGGGATGGTCCGCATGGGGGCACGCAATCTCGCGCCTTACCTCGCCGACGGTTATCTGACTGAAGCAGATAGCGTCGCAGACCTCGCCAGCAAACTTAAAATGGATGCCGGCATCCTGGCGCGCAGCATCGCTAATATGGGTGTCTACGCTGCCACCGGCATTGATCCGGATTTTGGTCGCGGCACTACGGCCTATCATCGCAATAACGGCGATCCCGCGCATGGGCCGAATCCGACACTTGGGCCGATCGCGACCGCGCCGTTCTATGCCGTGCGACTTTACCCGGGCGACATAGGCGCTGCCACCGGCCTCGTCATCGATCCATGGGCGCGGGTGACCAAGGCCGACAGCCAGCCGATCGGGCGCTTGTATGCGTGCGGCAATGAAGCCAATTCGATCATGGGGGGAACCTATCCTGGTCCCGGCATTACAATCGGCCCGGCGATCACGTTTGCCTATCGCGCGATCCAACATGCGGTGCACGGTTCGAAGGAAGGTGGTTGAGATGGCCGTCGCGCCCCGAACCTGTGATCTCATCGTTGTCGGTTCCGGCGCTGGCGGACTGACCGCTGCCGTGACGGCTGCGAACCTGGGCCTCGACGTGGTCGTGCTGGAAAAGGAGCCGCAAATTGGCGGCACCAGTGCCTGGTCCGGCGGCTGGCTTTGGATACCGCGCAATCCGCTCGCTGTCGCTGCCGGTATCCGCGAAGACATCGAAGCGCCGCGCACCTATCTGAAAGCCGAATTGGGCGCGAGCTATGACGAGGCGCTGACTACCATGTTTCTTGAACAAGGACCGCGCATGGTCGGCTTTCTGACGCGGGAGACCAGCGTGGAGTTCGTCAACGGCAACGCGATGCCGGATTTTCACGACACGTCGCCAAATGCCGGGAGCGGGGGCCGATCCGTTTGCGCCGCGCCATTCGACGGCCGGGTCCTCGGTGATCGCATCAACCTCCTCAAGCCGCCGCTCAATGAGATTTCTCCATTGGGAATGGGTATCGCATCAGGTGCCGATCTCAGCCACTTCATCAACGCTACCAGTGCATTGGCGTCGTTCCTGTATGTGACGCGGCGGGTCGCCAAGCATGCCTTCGACGTCATCAGCCATGGTCGCGGCATGCACCTCGTCAACGGCAATGCGCTGATTGCGCGCTTGCTTAGATCTGCTGATAATCTCGGAGTGACGATCCTGCCGTCGACGCCCGCGCGCGATCTGATCGTTGACAACGGTCGCGTGGTCGGCGTCCGCGCCGGCACTGGCAACGCTGCATGCGATGTGCGCGCGCGCCGCGGCGTCATCCTCGCTGCCGGCGGTTTCCCGCATGATACTGCGCGCAAGGCGGCGCTCTTTCCGCATGCGCCGACCGGCCGCGAGCACTGGTCCGCCGCACCCGACAGCAACACCGGCGATGGCCTTCGCCTCGGCGAAAAGGCGGGTGGCGTCGTGAGCGGCAATATGGCGGCGGCCGCGGCCTGGGCCCCGATCTCGCTGGTGCCGCACAACGATGGCCGTGTCGGTCGCTTTCCTCATCTGCTGGAACGCGCCAAGCCGGGCCTCATCATGGTTCGACGCGATGGCCGGCGCTTCGGCAACGAGGCCAATTCCTACTACGATCTGATGATGGCGCTGTTTGCGGCCACGCCCGCAGGTGAATTGCCGGAAGCGTGGATGATCTGTGATCATGCATTCCAGCGTCGCTATGGCCTTGGCCGCAGCCGCCCGCGCCCGTTCTCGATCCGGCGTTGGCTTCGCAATGGATATCTGCGTTGCGGCAGCACGATTGCCGAAGTTGCCGCCGCGTGCGGCATCGAGGCCAGCGGTCTGACTGATACGATCGCCCGCTACAATCGCGATGCCGTGCATGGTCGCGATCCGGCGTTCGGTCGCGGCGAGAGTGCCTATAATCGCATCCAGGGCGAGCCGATGCAAAAGCCAAACCCCTGCGTCGCGCCGATCGGGAAAGGCCCATTTTATGCGGTGAAAATCGTACCGGGGAGCCTGGGCACGTTTGCCGGACTGCGAACCGATGCGCATGCCCGTGTTCTCGATCGAGACCTCAAAGCCATCGACGGCCTCTATGCCGTGGGCAACGACATGTCGAGCATGATGGGCGGGACTTATCCCGCCGGCGGCATCACGCTAGGCCCCGCCATGACCTTCGGATACGTCGCGGCGCACCACGCCAGCGGCGTTCCGCTCGACAACAATCGTCCGTGAACGTGATTGGAGACTGACATGCGCTACGAAATCGCCACCCTACGCGTCCCGCTCGGTGGCATGCCCAAAGCCATCGCCGGCGTCGGCAGCTATACGAGTGGCGGTGGCATGCATGGCACGCTGCTGGGCTGCTGGACTGCCGAAATCGGCACGCTGAACAGGCTGATCGTGTTACGCGGTTTTGACTCCGACGCCGAACTGCAAATCGAGCGCCAGCGCCTGCTCGATGCGACCAATCCTTTCGGTTGCGGCGACGCCATCGCCGAAATGGACTTCGATACCTACGCGCCATTTTCATGGATGCCGCCGATTGCGCCGGGAAAATTCGGGACCGTTTACGAGATCCGTACCTACCGGCTGAAGCCCGGTGGCGGGCCGCCGACAAGCGCCTCCTGGCAGGCAGCGATGGTCGAGCGCGGCAAGCTCTCGCCGCTGGTCGCACTGCTGCATTCCATCGACGGCCCGTCGCGCATCACACACATCTGGCCCTATGCCAGCATCGATGCGCGCTTCAAGTTGCGCGCCGAAGCGGTTGCACAGGGCATCTGGCCGCCGAAGGGCGCGCCCGAATGGCTGACCGGCGACATGCAGTCGACGATCGCACTGCCGACTGCCATTTCTCCGCTGGCCTGACAGCACCGAGGCGGAACCCGCATGTCACCAATTTACTCTCTCGCCTATCTCACCACCAATGGCATTGCTCCGGCCGAAGCCGTTACGTTGGCCGCGAAGGTCGGCTATCACGGCGTTGGCATCCGCATCCTGCCGGCGTCGCCTGGAGGCGCGTTCGCACCGCTGATCGACGACGCCGCGTCCTTGCGCGAAACGACAAGGCGGATTGCCGATACCGGCGTCGGTGTCTTCGATGTGGAGATCGTGCGCATCGCGCCAGACTTCGACATTACCAGATATGCACGCTTTCTCGACGTCTGCGCAGCCGTCGGTGCCAAGGCCATTCTCGTCGCAGGCGATGATCCGGATGAATCGCGCATGACGCAGTCGTTCGCGGCATTCTGCGCTGCGGCCGCCCGCTTTAACCTCACCGCCGATCTTGAGTTCATGCCGTGGACCGACGTCCGCGACTGCTCCACCGCGTTGCGCATTGTGCGGAATGCCGGCCAACCCAACGGCGGCGTTCTGGTCGATGCGCTGCACTGGGGTCGCTCGACGTCGTCGCTCGCAGACGTCGAGGCAATCCCACGCAATAACTTGAACTATGCGCAGATCTGCGACGCGCCGGCCGGCATCCCGAAAAGCAGCGCCGAGTTGATCCACACGGCACGTTGCGCGCGCCTGCTGCCGGGCGAGGGCGGTATCGATCTCGTGTCGCTGTTCGCCGCGTTGCCGCGCGATCTGCCCATCAGCATCGAGGTTCCGCACGAGACACGCATTGCGGCCATTGGCGTTGAAGGCTGGGCATCGCAGGCCCTCGCTGCAGCAAAAGCCGTGCTTGCCAGAAGCGAAAGTGCCAATTCATGAACCAGATCGATCTGCAGGGACGTATTGCACTGCTCACGGGCGGCTGCGGTGGCATCGGCCGCGCGGTCCGCGCGCGGTTCGAGGCGAGCGGGGCCACAGTCGTCACGTGGGACTTGGCCGACAGCGCCGATCGACGTGTCGATGTCACCGACGAGCGGTCTGTCGCCGACGGCATGGCCGCGTTGATCGCGCAGCACGGCCGCATCGACATCATGGTCAACTGCGCTGGCATCACAGGCCCGAGCAAGCGCATCGAGGCCTATACCCTCGACGACTGGTACCGCACAATTGACGTCAATCTGACCAGCACTTTCCTCTGCTGTCGCGCCGCAGTTCCACACATGCGACAGCAGAATTATGGCCGCATCGTCAACCTCGCATCCATCGCCGGAAAGGAAGGCAACGCGGATATGTGCGCCTATTCGGCCGCGAAAGGTGCCGTGATCGCGCTGACCAAATCGATAGCCAAGGAAACCGCCGGCACCGAAATCCGGATCAATGCGGTGGCTCCGGCGATCATCGAAACCGAACTCATCAAGCAGATGGCGGCCGAAACATTCGCCGTCGTGATGAGTAAAATTCCGTTGGGCCGCGCCGGTCGCCCCGATGAGGTCGCCGCGTTGATCGCCTGGCTCGCTTCTGACGAATGTTCGTTCTCCACCGGCGCTGTCTTCGATCTGTCGGGCGGCCGCGCCACGTACTGATCCAGCCAATCCGCCACCTGCAAACCTGAGTATCCCATGAACTTCGCACTCGACGACCAGCAACGGCTCCTCATCTCGACGGTCCGTGCCTTCATTAAGTCGGAACTCGCGCCGCTCGAGGACGAGATTGAGAAGACAGGTGTTCTTCGCCCTGAACTTGCAACATCGGTGCACGCCAAGGCCAAGGCGCTTGGCCTCTATGCCATGAACATTCCAGAGGAGTTCGGCGGCGGGGCATTATCGGCCATCGATCAAATGCTGGTCGAGGAACAATTCGGCTATACGACCGATATTCTGATCCGCCGGGCCTTCGGCAACGTCTACGAGATGCTGCTCGAATGCCGCGACGCGCAAATTGAGCGCTGGTTGCTGCCCGCCGTCGCGGGCGATCGTACCGCATCGATTGCGATCACCGAGCCAGGCGCAGGATCCGACGCTGCCGGCATCAAGACGCGCGCCATCCGCGACGGTACCGGCTGGCGTCTGACGGGCACCAAGCATTTCATCAGCGACGGCGAGTTCTCCGATTTCTTCCTCGTCACCGCCGTCACCGATCCGGCGCGCGGACCGAAGGGCATTTCCATGTTCCTGGTCGACAAGGGTTTGGCCGGATTTACGATCGGTCGCGACCAGCCGATGATGGGCGTGCGCGGCACCAGCCACGTCGAATTGGTCTTCGACGATGTGCCCCTTGAAGCTGTAGCGCTGTTGGGCGGCGAGGGGGTAGGCCTCAAGCTGGCGCTTTCAACGCTCGGACGTGTCCGGCTCGCGCAGGTGGGAGCCCGCGCCGTCGGCAAGGCAACGCACGTGCTCAAGCAGACCGTGGCCTACGCGAACGAACGCAAGCAATTCGGCCAATCGCTCGGCCAGTTCCAGATGGTGCAACAGATGCTGGCCGACAGCGTGATCGAGATCAACTGCGCGCGGCTACTGCTGCATCGCGCCGCCTTCGAACTCGACCAGGGACGCGATGGCCGCGATCACATCGCCATGGTCAAGGTCAATGCCGCAGAGACGCTTGGCCGCGTCGTCGATCGCGCCGTGCAGATTTTTGGCGGAATGGGGTTCTGCAAGGATTTGCCGATCGAGCGTTACTATCGAGACGCCCGCATATACCGCATTTTCGACGGCGCATCCGAGATCCACCGTCACACCATTGCGCGCAACACGCTGAAGACTGGCGCTGTGCTTTTCGACATCGAGGTCTGACATGTCGCGCGCGCAATTTCTTACTTCCGATGACGCCATCGCCCTGATCCGCGACAACGACACCGTCGCCCTTGTTGGTGGCGGCGGTGGCCTGATGGAGGCGGGTGCCTTGTTCGCCGCCGTCGAGCGGCGGTTCCTTGACACCGCAACGCCGCGCAACCTGTCGCTGCTGCATTCGCTTGGCATTGGCGATCGCAAGTCGACCGGTGTCAATTGCTTTGCCCACGAGGGCCTCGTGCGCAAGGTGATCGGCGGTCATTGGGTGTGGTCGCCACGCATGCAGGAGCTGGCGCGAACCAACAAGATCGAAGCCTACGTGTTGCCCGGCGGCGTGGTGATGCAGCTCTATCGCGAGATCGGCGCGGGGCGTCCGGGCCTGATCTCGCGCGTTGGGCTCGGCACGTTCGTGGACCCGAGACTGGACGGTGGACGGATGAACGCGGCGGCGAAGGAAGATCATGTCGAAGTGATCACCGTCAGAGGCGAGGAGTATCTGCTCTACAAGTCGTTTCCCATCGATGTAGCGTTGCTGCGCGGCACGTATGCCGATGATCGCGGTAATATTTCGTTGTCGGAAGAGGCGGCGCGGCTGGATATTCAGGCTGCGGCATTGGCTGCGCACAACTCGGGCGGCAAGGTGATCGTGCAGGTCCGGGAGCGGGTGGCGGACGGTCAGCTACCCGCCCATTCGGTGTCCATACCCGGTGCTTGGGTCGATGCCATTGTCGTCAATCCCGAGCAAATGATGACCGATGCGATCAAGTTCGATCCGGCGATGGCAGGCATCAGCCGTGCGCCGGCCGCGTCGATCGCGCCCGAACCGCTTAACGCCCGGCAAGTGATTGCCCGACGCGCCGCGCGCGAGCTTGCGCCAGGCGCGGTCGTGAATTTTGGATTCGGTATTCCGGATGCGGTCGCAGCCTTGGTGGCTGATGATGTGCGGGCCGGGCGCGTTCTACAAACCATCGAGCATGGCATATACGGCGGCGAACTTTTGACCGGCAGTCTGTTTGGATTCTCGCGCAACGCAACGGCGATGATCGATGCACCGACGCAGTTTGATTATTATTCCGGCGGCGGGCTTGATATCGCGTTTCTCGGCTTCGGCGAGGTTGACGCGTATGGCAATGTCAACGCCTCGAAGCTGGGAGGCGTTGCGGTGGGGCCGGGAGGTTTCATCGATATCGCACAGAACGCCCGCAAGGTCGTGTTTTGCGGTACATTCGATGCCAAGGGCACGAAGCTTGAGATCGGCGGCGGCACATTACACGTGGTCGCGGCCGGCCAGATCGGCAAGCTAGTGCGTGCGGTCGATCAGATCACGTTTTCGGGGGCCGAAGCGCTCAAGCGCGGGCAGGACGTCTGGTACGTGACCGAACGGGCCGTCTTTCGACTGACCAAGGACGGCGTCACGCTGGTGGAAGTAGCGCCCGGCGTCGACCAGACGCGCGATGTGATGGCACGGATGGCGTTTACGCCTGGTATCGCCGAGACAGTCGGCGTCATGCCGGCCGAGTGTTTCATATGAACATTCAGCATCACTCGTTGCGTGGTCACCGATGCGACGCAATGGGCCATTGGTTCCCGCGCGGAACTCGGCGGTGCTGTCGGCGGTAAAGCGGCACAGCAAGCGGCCATTGAGGTCAGGCATCCTGACCTGCCTCGATCTCCGTCACCGCTGTTGTTGGCAGGATGAGCTTAATCAGCCAGCATAGCGCAAGCATGACGGCTGATCCGAGGAGGCAAGCGCTCATGCCGCCGATTTGATACAGCGTTCCTGAAAGTAGAATTCCAATCAACCGGCCGGCGGCATTTGCCGCGTAGTAGACTCCGATATCTTCGGCGGCCTTTTCCGATCCCGCATAGGCGAGGGTTAGAAAGGAGTGCGGCGACGAGTTGATCGCGAATGGCGGACCGAACAGGACCAGCCCAACAACTACAATGATGTCCGGTCGCCAGAAGTGTTCGCACATTTATACTGGAGTGGCGCGCCCGACCAGGATGAACTGCGAACACTTATGTATTTGCCATTTCGATATAATTTTTCACTCGCGAACGTATTATTCGCGTCGCACGCAAGCTGACGGATGCCTATCCCTCTATTTTGCCTTAGAGTGACTCACAGACCTTTTCGAAGCAGCGGCTGTAAGGAGGCACCGTTATGCCGATGTACCACGAAGGCAACCGTGATCTTCAAGATCATTTTGGTTCCAGGCCGCTCGCCGATCGACTCGTCGAGCGCCTGTGGCGCTGCCGTTTCAAAGATGAGGACAAGGCGTTGATCGAGAGCGCCGGTTTCTTCTTTCTGGCGACTGCGGACCGTGATGGACGCCCGGATTGCTCATTCAAAGGTGGGCCGCCGGGTTTCGTCAAAGTTCTCTCTCCCGATCTGCTCGTATTCCCCGACTACGATGGGAACGGCATGTTCAAGAGCCTTGGCAACATCAAGCTCAATCCGCAGATCGGCATGCTGTTTGTTACAATGGGAGAAAAGCCGCAACGCTTGCGCGTGAATGGGCGGGCCATTCTCTGCTTCGAGGACCCGATGTTGGAGGAACTGGTCGGTGCTCAACTGATTGTCAGGGTCACTCCAGAGAACATTTTTCCGAACTGCCCGCGATACATCCCAAACCTGGATGCCAACACGCCTTCAGAATACCTGCCGCGTGCCGATGTGGCCCCCAAAGAGCCAGGCTGGAAAACGTTTGACGCCTTCAAGGACGTCGTGCCGCGCAGGCGGTAGGAAATCTGCGCAGCCTCAGGCCGTGACCGGCGAAGGAAGAAGCTGTCAACGTGAAATTCTGCTTGCTCAAGTTTTGGGGGGAAGCCTGAGATGCTGTCCGAATCGAGAACTCATGAATGCGGTGGCAGGGCTCCAAACATTATCGATTTCTGCGTTGCAGACCAGGCATGCCCAAAGATCCCGCTTCTTGTTCCATGTTGCGCGTTAGACACCTCGGCGGCCAGGATTTGAGCTAGCGTCCAAGGGGGCGTGGCTCTCGGGCCGGTCGAGAAGCGTCCCTGGGGAACTTGGTCATGTTGCGTGGTGTGTTGAGCAAGTCCCGGCCCTCCGTTGCTGGTTGTGTGGCGCTGGTGGCCTGTGCGTTTGCAGCGCCGCCCGCTCACGCCCAGGTCTGGGAACCGCTTTTTGGCACCGAGCCAGAACGCCCCCGGAAAATCAGACCTGCTTTGCCACGTAGGCAATTGTCAGAACCGCGCGAGGTCGCCGTCGAACCTCAAATCAAGTCCACGCAATTTCCGTTGATGGCGGTGGTCTCGATCGCGTCCCAGCGTCTGGCGATCTACGATAGCACCGGTGCTGTACTGCATTCGCGGGTCTCGACCGGGCAACCAGGCCATCGCACGCAATTGGGGGTCTTCAAGGTCATCCAGAAAGACCGCTACCACGAGTCCAATATCTATAGTGGCGCGCCCATGCCGTTCATGCAGCGCATCACCTGGTCCGGCATTGCCATGCACGCAGGCCATTTGCCCGGCTATCCAGCGTCGCACGGCTGCATCCGAATGCCGGAAACGGTTGCTTCCGATCTGTTTGGGGCAACGAAGCTGGGCATGCTGGTCGTGGTCTCGCCAAGTGACGTTGCAGCAGTCCCATTTTCGCATCCGGCTTTACCAATGCCGCTGATGCTTCCCGCGAGCCCAACGATTTCCGGGCCGGACGCGGCTCAATCGTCGTCAAGCAATCGCTCGTCTCTGCAAGTGACCCTGGCGTCAGACACAGGCGCGATTGGCAACGCGCCAACCATTACCCTTACAAATCCGCACCTGCGGGCGGTCGAGGAACTGCCGCGTGCCCGCAAAGCGGCTGCCGAGGCCATAAGGTCAGTAAAGGTGGCGCTTGAAGCGTCCCAGCTCGCATCGATTGAGGCCAACAAGGCTGTTGCGAACCTGAGGGTTGCCGAAGGCGACGTGACCGTTGCACAACGTAAACTTGCTGCTGCCCATGACGCAGGGGCGACGGCGGCGACAACAGAACCTCGGGCGGCGGTCATGGCCGTCGGCGAAGTCGAGACGAGGTACGCCGAATTCACAAATCGCCAAGCCGAGGCGAAGGCGATAGAGGCGACCAAGTCGCAACAAGCGTTTGATGCGGCTGACGCGTGGCGTGCAGCGGATGCGCTGGTTGAAAGCACCGCCGAAGCCGCCAGAGTAGCCGCCAAGGCCGTCGAGCCGCTTTCAGTATTTGTCAGCCGCAAGGAGGGACGTCTGTTCGTGCGGCAGGGCTTCAAACCCCTATTCGATGCGCCCGTGACGTTTAAGGGTACCGCCCCACTGGGAACGCACGTTTTCACTGCCATGGCGGCAGATGAGCAATCGGGGCAGTTGAGCTGGCAATCGATCTCGGTGCCCAACGGCGCGAATACCGATCGGGAGCCTGCGACAGGCCGCAAGGATAAGTCCTTGCCGCAATCCTTAAGTGAGGGGGGGACAGCTGCGGAAGCCCTTGAGCGCGTCGAGATGGACGTGGGCGTACGGCGGAAGCTGAGCGAGCGCGTCTGGCTCGGCGCGTCGCTGATTGTCTCGGATCACGGCCTTGGCGATGAAACCGGCACTGACACAGATTTTGTGGTTCTCACTCGCTGAGCTTAATCGTATTGGAACTGGTTCTTGCAAAGGTTGCGTTCTTGGGCAAACGTTGGGCAACGAAGCATAGCCGACCAGGACGCCTGGAAAGGTCACAATGACAGCGATCGTTGCGAGATCGGCGGGCCTGCCGTACCTATTCCTTTTGGTACTCACCACCTTTGGCTCAGCACTCGCGGCCGAGCCGGTAAACCTTGCCGGTTCGTGGAGCGGCGGCGGACTCGTGCGCTATCCGTCCGGCGCGAAGGAAACCGCCCGCTGCCACGCGACCTTCAAGCAACGCAGTAGCAGCAGCTATGGAATGCTCGCTCGCTGTGCCACCGCAGCCGGCAGTGTTGAGCAGACCGCGGCGCTCCGGCAGGTTGCACCTAATCGTTTTACAGGGAGCTTCAAGAATTCAGATTATGGGGTTTCCGGCTCGATTTCGATCACCGTCAGAGGGAGTTCGCTGGATGCATCGCTCAGCGGCGACAACGGCTCCGGCGGCGAATTCAGATTGAATAAGAGCTAACGAACCGAGTCTAAGAGTCCGTCCTCAATAATGTGACTCTACTTCAGCATCCTGACAACTCGCCTCAACATCAACCTGATGAGCGCCAGGATTAGGAACGCAGCCGCCGTTCGCGTTCGATTTTCGTAGTCCTTGGCGAGCCGCCGGCAGCG
>JANXYD010000223.1 GCA_025350265.1 Hyphomicrobiaceae bacterium
CCCTCGGACCACCTACCGGTCCGCACTAGCCTTGTTCATGGAATCGAAGAACTCGCCGTTGGTTTTGGTCGCCTTCAGGCGGCCGATAAGGAATTCGATCGACTCCATCGCCCCCATCGGATTGAGAATACGCCGCAGCACGTAGACCTTCTTGAGCTGATCGCTCGGCACCAGCAGGTCTTCCTTGCGCGTGCCGGAGCGGGCCACGTCGATAGCCGGGAACACGCGCTTGTCCGACACCTTGCGGTCGAGGATGATTTCCGAGTTGCCCGTGCCCTTGAATTCTTCGAAGATGACTTCGTCCATGCGACTGCCCGTATCCACCAGGGCGGTCGCGATGATCGTCAGCGACCCGCCTTCTTCGATGTTTCGCGCCGCACCGAAAAAGCGCTTCGGCCGCTGCAAAGCATTGGAATCGACACCACCCGTCAGCACCTTGCCCGACGACGGCACGACGGTGTTGTAAGCGCGACCAAGACGCGTAATCGAATCCAGCAGAATGATCACGTCCCGCTTGTGCTCGACCAGCCGTTTGGCCTTCTCGATCACCATCTCTGACACCTGAACGTGCCGCGACGGTGGTTCATCAAACGTCGACGAAATCACTTCGCCCTTCACTGACCGTTGCATGTCGGTCACTTCTTCCGGCCGCTCGTCGATCAACAGCACGATCAAGAAGCATTCGGGATGATTGACCGAGATCGAATGCGCGATGTTCTGCAACAGCACCGTCTTACCTGTGCGCGGCGGCGCCACGATCAATCCGCGTTGGCCTTTGCCGATAGGCACCACCACGTCGATCACGCGCGCCGACAGATCCTTGATGGTCGGATCTTCGATCTCCATCTTCAGCCATTGGGTCGGATAAAGCGGCGTCAGGTTGTCGAAGTGTACTTTGTGGCGCTGCTTGTCCGGATCCTCGAAGTTGATGAGGTTGACCTTGAGCAGCGCGAAATAGCGTTCACCATCTTTGGGTCCGCGAATGTGTCCCTCGACAGTGTCACCGGTGCGCAGCGCGAAGCGCCGGATTTGCGACGGCGACACATAGATATCGTCGGGTCCGGGAAGATAGTTGGCATCGGGAGCGCGCAGGAATCCGAAGCCGTCCGAAAGCACTTCAACCACGCCGGTCCCGATAATTTCTGTATCCTGGGAGGCAAGTTGTTTCAGGATCGAGAACATCTGTTCCTGCTTGCGCATCGCGCTCGCATTCTCGACGCCGACCTGTTCTGCGAACGCAAGCAATTCCCCCGGCTTCTTGGCCTTGAGGTCCTGCAGCTTGATTTCTTTGATGCCGTCTTGCATGGCATATGTCCGAAAATAATTGGTGCGCGCGACCCTGAGGGCGGGGGACAGGACGAGGCCGGGCGTAACCGAAATGGGGAGGGGGTAGAGATATGACCGACACGAAGCTGATCGCTTGAGGTCAGAACTGCTTGGGCCGCAGCTCAACTCCAACCGGCGGCCTGTCGCCAACCCGGTTTCAACGCCTGTGTAACAGACCCCGTTGGCAAAACAAAGAAAAAAACAAGGCAGCATGAGGCATTAGTACCACACACCTATAGAATAATAGTGCCCCGCGTCTATTAATGTGCCGACGGCATTAGAACGGCTTCACGACCACCAGGATCACGATGGCGATCAAGAGCACCGTCGGCACTTCGTTCATGATCCGGAAAAACCGTGCTGAGCGGTGGTTGGCATCGCCGGCGAACGCCCGCAGCCAGCCTCCCATCGCGCCATGCACGCCGCTGAGCGCGATCACACAGGCAATTTTGGCCATCGCCCAACCGTCGCGCGTCGACCCCATCAAATACAGCAACGTCGGCCCCGTCAGCCACGTCACGATCATCGCCGGCGTCATGATGAAACGATAAAGTCGCCACTCCATCACCTTGAACGTCTCGCTCTTAGCCGACCCGACCGCGCTTTCGGCGTGATAAACGAACAATCGCGGCAAATACAACAGTCCCGCCATCCATGAAACGACGGCGATGATGTGCAGCGCTTTCAACCACAAAACGCCCACGCCCTAGCCCCCGCGCCCGGCTTCGTGCTGCGCGCCGTCACGCACAAACCGCACGAGTTCGGCCACATGCTCGGGCGGTGTCTCCGGCACGATCCCGTGCCCAAGATTGAAGATGAATGGATTGACCCCGAGCGTCGCGACGATCTCCATTACGCGCTTTTTCATCCGTACGCCGCCTTCAACCAGCAGCAGCGGATCGAGATTGCCCTGCACCACCGTCCGCCCCGACAGCGTCGCGCGTATCTGGCTGAGCGGCATTGCAGTATCGCAACCGACCGCGTCGACACCAGTTTCAACGGCAAATCGCGCCGCATGCGCACCTGCCCCACGCGGAAACCCGATGATCGGCACAGTCGGATGCCGGCACTTCATCTCGGCCACCAGCGCCTTGGTCGGTGCGATCACCCAGGCATCGAACTCGTCTTCCGGCAGGCTGCCAGCCCAGCTGTCGAAGATCTGCAACAGGTCCGCCCCCGCCCGCACCTGGCCGTCAAGATAACTCACCGACGCCTCCACAAGCGTATCCATAAGGGCCTGGAACATGACCGGATCACGATACGCCATCCGGCGTGTCGGCCCCTGATCGCTCGATCCCTGGCCGCCGATCATGTACGTGGCAACCGTCCACGGTGCGCCACAAAATCCGATCAACGCCGTTTCGGGCGGCAGATCCTGCCGTACCCGCTGCACGGTTTCAGCAACGATCTCGAACGTTTTTTGCGCCCCGCCAATCGATAGCTTCGCGACGTCGGCACCAGCAGTCAAAGGCGTCAGGCGCGGCCCCTCACCTTCCACAAACCGCACCTTTTGACCAAGCGCGTCCGGAACCACCAAAATATCCGAGAACAGGATTGCGGCATCGAACCCGTAGCGCCTGATCGGCTGTAGCGTCACTTCGGCAGCCAACGATGGATTATAGCACAGATCGAGAAACCCACCCGCCTTTGCCCGGGTCGCTCGATACTCCGGCAGATATCGGCCGGCTTGTCGCATCAGCCACAGCGGCGGCGGCGACAGCGCCGTGCCGTCGAACACCGACAGCATCCGTCGCCTCACGTCAGCTCGATTTCTCGTCGCGCTCGATTTGGTCAAGGTCTGCCTTCTTAAGATAAGATAATTTTTCTAAATGTTACTTCTATGACTCTTAGGCGGTGGATTTCGGGGATCATCGGTTTTCCCCAACTCACCCACAGTTACCGTTACGTGGAAGACCTTGGCTACCACATCGCGTGCGCATCGCCCCGTTTTTTCACGAGTGAGACATCGAGTGGAGAGTCAAAGACTTGTCGCGCCTCCTTGGGCGCGTTCGCGCACAACACCCATTGCACACCCGGTGGACAACCCTGGTACGGCGCGGCAATGATGCTGCGCCCACAGCTGCCCTCGTTTCCCATCCCGCCACGCCCTGACGGGGATAACTTTGTGGACAACGGCACAGTATCAGCCGATCGCACCCATCCGCGTCCGCCCCTCTGGATAACCCAGGTTTTTGTCCACACATGATCAACACCCTCCCGAGCTACTTTCATCTGCATTTGATCTCGGATTCGACGGGCGAAACGCTGACCACCATCGCCAAGGCCGCCGCCGTCCAATACGCCAATATGCGGCCGATAGAACATGTCCACCCGCTCATCCGCTCTCGCCGGCAACTGGCCCGCGTCCTGACCGAAATCGAGCAGGCTCCAGGAATCGTGCTCTACACTATCGTCAACGCCGAACTGATCGCGGAGATCGAGCGTCATTGCCGCGCCGTCAAAGTGCCAAGCCTGCACGTGCTGATGCCGATCATGCAGATTTTTGAAGCCTATCTCGGCGCGCCGCAGACGCCCATCGTCGCCGGCCAGCACGTCGTTGACGCCGATTATTTCCGCCGCATCGATGCCCTGAATTTCACGATGAACCACGACGACGGGCGTCTCCCGGCAGATCTCAACCAGGCCGACATAATTTTGCTCGGAATTTCCAGAACTTCGAAAACGCCGACTAGTATCTATTTGGCGCAGAAGGGCTTCAAGACGACAAATCTGCCGTTGGTGCCGGGCATCGAAATACCGAAAGCTTTGACCGATCCGCACAGCGCGTTCGTCGTCGGCCTTGTCGCCAGTCCCGAGCGGATTGCCGAAATCCGGCGCAACCGGGTAAAATTGCTCGCCGATCGCGACCTCGGCGATTACGTCGACCGCAGCCAGATCGCCAACGAGATCGCCTATTCGCGCCGGCTGTTTGCCAAGCATGGGTGGCCGCTGATCGATGTTACCAGACGCTCGATAGAAGAAACCGCCGCCACCATCATCAAGATGATGCACGATAAGGATGCCTCGATTACCCGCGATGATGCCCCGCTCGCTGTCGCCCCGGCGTCCGAAAATGACTGACACCAACCAGCGCGTCTTTCGCGGACAAAGTAGCAAAAAAACCACCCGCCATGAGCGAGTGGTTTGATATTTTCAGAGGGTCCGAATTTTCGCTGCATCCGGACCCGTGCGGCGATCTCGGTCAGTTACCCGCCCCGCCGAAGTCAATCGTCTTGCGGTTGACGGTGAAGCGGACCCACAGCGTGATCAGCGATTCGAGCGCACTTGTGCAAATCATCAGCAACAGCGCGTTCTGCGAAAACGTCGATAGCTTGATGATGCCCTGCACCGCTTCGACGCCGACGATGGCCCCGACAATGGCCGGCATGATCGAGCATATCGTGTCGCCAAAGCCGATGCTGCGTGAATCGATGGCCGTCGATAGCAGCGCGATCAACTGCGCCGCAAGATATCCGAGCACGATCCACGCGAGCAGATAGTACCAGATTTTTGAATTGCCTTCGCCGGGTTCCCAGTAACCCCAACGGAAGAAAAAGATGCCGCCGGCGACGGCGAGCAGAACAGCTAAACCGATGCTGGCGAAGGCTTCGAGGCGCCTTACTGGATGAGCGGCTGCATGCGCAGGCATTGTCATGACGATGAACCTTGTGCAGGATGAGATGCAGGCAATAACAAAGTTGATAACGTGCCAGTGGCGCGGCGCAACCGCTGCATGTGTAGCAGGGCTGATAAGGCATGCCTATGGCGTTATTGCCGTCGTTTTATGACGCGATTGTTGATTGCGGGCCACACAACTCATGCTTCTTTCCAGAAAATTTCTCCGAAAGCCACGTCGCAATGCGTGAACCGCCGCTCACCTGCTTCATCATCGCCAAGAACGAGGCCGATCGGATCGGCCGCACCATCGCGTCGGTGCAAGGGCTCGCGTCCGAAATCGTGGTGATCGATTCCGGCTCCACCGACGGCACGCAAGCGATCGCGGAAGCTGCGGGCGCGCGCGTCATCTTTAACGCTTGGCCGGGATTTGGCCAGCAGAAGCGGTTCGGCGAGGATCAGTGCGGCCATGACTGGCTGTTGAACTTGGATGCCGACGAAGTGGTGTCGCCACAACTCTCAGCCGAGATCAGTGCCCTGTTTGCGAACGGCGACCCCGCACCAGCCGCATTTTGGCTCGACGATCGCATCGTCTACCCCGGCCAAGCCGCCCCGCGCCGGTTTGCCCGCGACCATCGCTTCCTCAGGCTCTATGACCGACGCCGTGCCCGCTTTGCCGACAGTACATTGTTCGATAACGTCGCTTCGGGTAACGAACCGACCGGTCGCCTCAAAAACCCACTCTATCATTTCACGGTTCGGTCGCTCAATGATCTGATCGCCAAATGCGACGAGCGTGCCCGTTACAACGCGACGTTCGCAAAACCGAAGCCCAAAGCCATGTTGGCCGTCCGCCTTATCACTGAATTCCCGCTCTCATTCTTCAAATATTACATCTGGCGCACCCACATTTTTGGCGGCCTCATGGGCTTTCAATATGCGATGATCATGTCGTTCTATCGCTTTGTGCGAATAGTGCGCATGTACGCTGGCGCCACAGGCACGCGCGATGGCAACCTCAACACGACGCGTGGCGTCGCAGCGTCAGACGGCACCGCTAAAACGGCTCTTTCCGCAATCCCGCGTAATACATCCGCTTCTTGATCGCCCGCAGCCATTTCTGCGGCCGCGACTTCGGCCGTTCCCGCATCGTTGGATCGACCACATTGCGCCCTTGCCCGATATGCCGCGCCACGCCGGGCTGCAAAAACGCCTGTCGCAGACCGTCTTTCTTCATCAAGCCGGACATCTGATCGGGGTGCACGCGCGCAAACGGAGCGTAGTCGCGGTAGGTTGAAATTTTTATCATCCCCGGATTGGGCGACCACGCGAAGAATTCTGGATGCGACGTGGTCTGCATGATCCTGAAGTCACGGCCGGCAACCACGATACTCTCGGACCGCGCGCGATATTTCTCCTTGATTTCGTCTATGGCGCGAACGCACACGTTGGCCACGTCGCTCCGGTCGTTGAGCATGGCGATGGCGGCAGTCCAGTCAACCGAACCGTCGAACGCCCAGTCGTCTTCCAGATGGAACACATAAGGCGTCGTAACGCGACTGTAGAGCCGATCGATCGACCCCATGATGCCCAGCCGTTCCGGTCCTGAGAGCACCGTCATTCCCGGATACGCGGCCTGGACCTGGGCGATGATAAAAATTTCAACCTACCGCGACTACGCTCCGTTTGCGCGCGTGCACCCCGATCAGATGTCCGGCTTGATGAAGAAAGACGGTCTGCGACAGGCGTTTTTGCAGCCCGGC
>JANXYD010000225.1 GCA_025350265.1 Hyphomicrobiaceae bacterium
GCTCGGCGCCGGCCAGATCCTTGAACCGCACGGACACCTCGTAGTGGCGCGGGCGGTCGGTTTCGATCTGCTGGATGGGCTCGAGATAAATCGTCATGCGCTCGTTATCCAACGCGTCCGATAGCTCGGTCATCTGCCCCGGACGCGCCGCCGCATCCCTTCGCCCCATCACCACGGCGGCGGCGTCAAGCGCCCCCACCTGCCGGTTTGTCGATGCCTGTTGATCGGCCCGACCGGCGGCATAGTGCGCCCAAGCCTCGGCGGTCGCTGTCTGCACGCCATCCGGGTCCGGGGTCGGCGCTTTGGCACCCGGCGTGACACGCGCCAACTCGGCGACCAAACTCTGCAGCTGCTCGAAGCCATCGGCCTTGATCGGGCCTCCACCTGTGGCCGCCTTGGGGACCGCATCCACGCCGTCGCGCGTCGACGAGCCGAATGGCTCCCTGCGCTGTGGCGCTGCCGGCGGCGTGGACGCGACCGCCACAGGCGTGGCACGTGGGGCCATCTTGCTGCGCCGGCGCGGCTCCGCACCAGCCATCGGTGCCACGCGGCCCGACTGCGGCCGCATCCACATATGCGCCACCGTCATGCACGCGTAGCTGACCCCACCTGCAGCGGTTGCTATTAGCGGGGAGATGCCGGCATGCGCCTGCAGCGCGACATCGATTGCGACTGCCGCCAAAGCGGCCGAACCGAGAGCAACTATATCGGTCGCGTAACGATCCCCGCTACGCGCCTCGACCGGCTCGCCCGCAGTTGCGCCTGCATTTTCTGTTTTTGCCACGTCCGATATCCCGCACGGTTGCGAATCGCTTGCACACTCGGCAAGCATTCGCACTTCGCCGGAGGAGCGCAACTCACAACCGTTAGATATCACCGGTTTTGACCGGCTATCGGCGCGTAATGCCCTCTTCTGGCTACTCCGCCGCGACCGCCACCGGGGTCGTTTCAATCCGGCACGCGCAGTATTTGAACTCGGGGATCTTGCCCATCGGATCGAGTTGCGGGTTGGTCAGCATATTGGCCGGTGCTTCGGCGAAGGCGAACGGCATGAACACCATGCCCTCGGCCACGTCCCGATCCAACCGCGCTTTCGCACTCACCGCGCCGCGTCGGGTCGACACCGTGATCATGTCGCCGGCCTGAATGCCGCGCCGGTCCGCTTCGCGCGGGTTGAGCCCGACGATAGCCTCCGGCTCCAACGCATCCAGCCGCGACGCGCGCCTGGTCATCGAACCGGTGTGCCAGTGCTCCAGCATGCGGCCCGTCGTCAGCACCAGCGGATATTCGGCATCCGGCATTTCGTCCGGCGCACGCAACTCGGCGGGCACGATTTTTGCGCGCCCCGAGGCTGTCGGATACGCATTGGAGAAGATAATCTCATTGCCCGGTTGATCTGGCCCATCGCACGGATACGTCACGACGTCCTCGCGCAGCAGGCGTTCCCAGGTGATGTTTTTCATCGACGGCATCACCGCCGCCATTTCGGTGAACACTTCGCCCACATCCTTGTAGTCCCACGCCAACCCCACCCGCGTCGCCAGCTGGCAGATCAATTCCCAATCCTGTCGCGCTTCGCCAGGAGGAGCCACCACCATGCGCCCCAGCTGGACCTGCCGGTTGGTGTTGGTGAAGGTGCCCCACTTCTCGGCATGCGCCGACGACGGCAGCACCACGTCCGCGTGCCACGCCGTTTCGGTGAGGAAGATATCCTGCACCACCAGATGCTCGAGTTTCGCCAAAGCCTCGCGCGCGTGCTGCACATCCGGGTCCGACATGGCGGGGTTCTCACCCATCACATACATACCCTTGACCACGCCAGCATGGATCGCACCGATGATCTCGACCACCGTCAGCCCGCGCTTGGCGTCGAGCTTGGTGCCATAGAAATTTTCGTACTCGGCAAAGATCGCCGGATTTTCGACGCTGCGATAATCCGGATAGAACATCGGGATCAGCCCGGCGTCGGATGCGCCTTGCACGTTGTTCTGGCCGCGCAGCGGATGCAGGCCGGTGCCGGGTCGCCCGGTCTGTCCGGTCACCAACGCCAGCGCGATCAGGCAGCGGGCGTTGTCGGTGCCGTGGGTATGTTGCGAAATGCCCATGCCCCAGAAAACGATCGACGCTTCCGAGCGCGCATAGAGACGCGCGACTTCGCGGATCGTCGCCGCAGAAATTCCGCAGATTTCGGCCATTTTCTCCGGCGCGAATGCCTTGACGCTTTCCTTGAGCGCGTCGTAACCCTCGGTCATCGCCTGGATGTATTGCACATCGGCGAGACCTTCCTCGATGATGGTATGCAGCATCGCATTCAGCAGCGCCACGTCGCGGCCCGGCGTGAACTGCAGCACGTGGCTTGCGTAGCGCGAGATGCCTTGGTTCTGTCCGCGCGGATCCATCACGATAAGCTTGGCCCCACGCTTGGCCGCATTCTTCAGATAGGTGGCTGCCACGGGATGATTTTCAGCCGGCCGCGCGCCGATCACGATGATGCAATCGCTGTCCTTGGCCGCCGTGAACGGCGCGGTGACGGCCGCCGAACTCAACCCCTCCATCAGCGCCGCCACCGACGAGGCGTGGCACAGCCGCGTGCAATGATCGACATTATTGGTGCCGAACCCCTGCCTGATGAACTTCTGGAACAGATAGGCTTCCTCGTTGGAGCCTTTCGCCGAGCCGAAGCCTGCCAGCGCCTTGCCGCCGTCGCGCCCATGAATGCCCTTGAGGCCACCCGCCGCTTTCGCCAGCGCTTCTTCCCAGGTCGCTTCGCGGAACACGGTCGACCAATCCGCCGAACGCAAATCCATGTTCGCGTCTTTCGCCACGCCGTCACGACGGATGAGCGGCGTTTTCAGGCGGTCGGCGTGATGGATATAATCGAACCCGAACCGCCCTTTGACGCACAGGCGATTGTTGTTGGCCGGCCCGTCGCGCCCGTCGATGGCAACGATCTTGTCGTCCTTCACGTGCGCTGTGGTCTGACAGCCGACGCCGCAATACGGGCACAGCGTATCGACCGATTTGTCGGCATGGACCACGCGCGTCTGGCTCACGGTATCGAGCAGCGACTGCTCCATCAATGCGCCGGTGGGGCACACCTGCACGCACTCGCCGCACGCCACGCAGGTGCTGTCGCCCATCGCCTTGTCGAAGTCGAACACGACCTTCGAATGCGCGCCGCGATAGGCCATGCCGATCACGTCGTTGGACTGCACTTCGCGGCAGGCGCGCACGCACAATCCGCAATTGATGCAGGCATCGAGATTGACCGAGATCGCCGCGTGCGTTGTATCGGACTTTGGTTTGTGGCCGGCCGGCAGACGCGAGATGGGCTTCACGCCCATGTCGTCGATCCACGCCCAGAATTTGGATTTTTGGTCATGGCTGGTATCGCGCGCGGGCTGATCGGCCGCCAGCAGTTCGAACACCATCTCGCGCGATTTCCTGGCGCGGTCCGTGGCCGTCTTGACCTTCATGCCGGCTGTCGGCTTGCGCTGGCACGACGCGGCCAACACCCGCTCGCCCTCGACTTCCACCATGCACGCGCGACAATTGCCGTCAGCCCGATAGCCAGGTGCTGGATGCCAGCAAAGATGCGGAATGGTGGTGCCGTGCCGCTGCGCCACCTGCCAGATGGTTTCGCCGGACGCCGCCTCCACCGGCTTGCCATCGAGTTCGAAGGTGATTGGAGTTGTGGTGGTCATGACGTTTGTCCTGAATGTCGCGAGCAAAGTTGAATGGCCGTGATATCTTCAACGTTTGTGAGAACCCGTTAGCTTGATGAGAAATCCGCCAATCGAGCAATTGCGCCTTCGGACGCGGCGATCCGATAATACCGCTCGTCGGCAGTCACCAGCGTGGCTCGGCGCTCAAGCGCCAACACGTCGTAAAGCGTGTCGAAGAGATGATGATTTAGCCGAACGGAGAGTTCCGCCGCGCGTAGATAGAGTTCGTAAGTTCCAAAGGCGACGCTGCCACCAAGAGATCGAAGTGACGTCAGAGCAAGCTGAATGTCATTCGATTGGCGGCGCACAAGTACGGCCGCAACCTCAGCTAGCCAATGCGGCAGCTGGATCATAGTATGTGTTCCGGTGCTTATTGCATTCAGCAAGCCAATCGCCTCAACGACATTCTGCTCGTCAGCCTCGTTCTTGAGTGACCACTTGAGCGTCACACTTGCATCGATCACTAGCTTCACGGCCGCCCCTCGTGGCGCAATCGACGTATCTCTTCATCGCTGGTTGGAGGACTGTTCTCGCGAAGCCTGCGAAAGGATTCCATCACCTCCGCTGGGTCCTGTGCGCGAATCTCATCGTCAGATGTCGGCTGCGTACCTTCACGAATGCGACGCGCCATTTCCACCAGAGATGCACGATTGGACGGAGGTGTGGATTGATGCTTCTCCACCTCCGCCCGCAACAGCCGCTCCACGGCCTGTTCGATCGTCTCGCCTGGATACGCCTTTTCGAACGCGTCCTTGAGATCGTCGGGGATCGCGATGTGCATGACCGTCATGAAGCCCTCCTTTTGGGCTGCGTTGCGGACGGGTATCTTACCGCAAGTCTTCCGGAAAATACTTGATCACACTTTTCATTGGATTGGCTGCCGCTTGGCCTAGTCCGCAGATCGAAGCATCGCCCATCACCTGCGCCAGGTCGCCGAGCAATTCGAGGTCCCATTCCTTGCCGGCCATCAGCTTGACCGCTTTCTCCGTGCCGTTGCGGCATGGCGTGCACTGGCCGCAACTCTCGTCCTCGAAAAAGCGCAGCAGATTGAGCGCCACGGCCTTCATATCGTCCTGGTGGGACAAGAAGACAACCGCATGCGAGCCGACGAACGCACCATGCTTTTCGAGCGTGCCGAAATCCAAGGGTATGTCGATCATATAGGCCGGCAAGATACCGCCCGACGCGCCGCCCGGAAGATAGCCCTTGAGATGGTGCCCATCCAGCATGCCGCCGCAGGCTTCGATCAACTCGCGTGCCGTCGTGCCCGCCGCGGCGAGAACGACGCCCGGTTTCTTGACGCGTCCCGATACCGAATACGAGCGGTTGCCCTTGGCCCCGTTCTTGCCCTGGGTCGCAAACCACGCCGCACCATGTTCCAAGATCTGCGGTATCCAGTATAGCGTCTCGATGTTGTTGACCAAGGTCGGCCGGCCGAACAGCCCTACCTGCGCCACATACGGCGGGCGATGGCGGGGCAAACCGCGCTTGCCTTCGATGCTCTCGATCATCGCGCTTTCTTCGCCGCAGATGTAGGCACCCGCGCCGCGCCGCACATGAATGTTGGTGTGCTTGGCCAGCCCGGCCGCCTGCACCTTGGCGATCTCCCGTGCCAGGATTTCCAGCACCGCCGGATATTCGTCGCGCATGTAAATGTAAACGTCGGTGGCATCAATCGCCCACGCCGCGATCAGCATGCCTTCGATGAACGCGTGCGGATTTGCCTCCAGAAAGGTGCGGTCCTTGAACGTGCCCGGCTCGCCTTCGTCGCCGTTGACCGCCATCACGCGCGGCCCCTTTTCTGCGCGCACCAGTCCCCACTTGCGACCCGTCGGAAAGCCCGCGCCGCCGAGCCCGCGCAGGCCGCCCTCCGACAGCGTCGCAATCACCGCGTCGGGCGTTTGCGTGCCGCTCGTGCAGCTGCGCAACATCTTGTAACCGCCAGATTTTTCGTAGGCCGCCATGTCCGTATATGCGGGCAGCACGGCGTGCGTATGGCCCGCAGCCACGATGGCCTTCGCCGTCTCGGCCGTCGCGTGACCGAGATGATGATGCCCGATCTCGATTGCCGGCGCGGTCGCGCACGAGCCGATGCACGGCGCACGCACGACGCGCACGTCGGCCATGTCGGCACCCTGCAATGCCAGCAAAAGAGCATCCGATCCCGCCAGCATGCACGAGAGCGAATCGCACACTCGGATGGTGATCCTGGGTGGCTTGGCTTCGCCGTCCATCACCACGTCGAAATGCGCATAGAACGTCGCTACTTCGTACACTTCCGCCATCGGGATGCGCATCAGTTCGGCCAGCGCGTGCATGTGGCCGGCCGGCAGGCACTTTTCCGCATCCTGGATCTTGTGCAGATATTCGATCAACAGTGCCCGCTCGTAGGGCCCCGCCCCGATCAGCCCGCGCACGGCATCCAGTTCGGCCTCACGCAACACGCGCCCCTTGGGAAACAGGGGTGCCTTGCGGCGGCCGGCGCCGGGATGAACCGATCGCCCTGCTTTAGCGGGATGCGCGCCATTGATCGCCGGCTTCGACATGCACGTAGGTCCTTGATGCTCAAATCAACCAAGCGGTGGAATTTTTATGGCGAATGCTGGGTAGGGCGGCCGACACGCATGCCTCTCTGCCCGGCGTCCGCTGTGGCATACCATATGCCAAATCGCACGCCGGTTGTCGAGCGACCACAATCGACTATTCACGACGGGCTGATCAAGCGGTGCGTCCCGCTGCCAACTCTGGTGCCGCCTCCGAAGCGAGAGAGTTGCGCACAACCCGTGCGCGCCACGGCTTCAACACGGCCAGCGCCAGCACCGCCGCCAGGATGTTGGCACCGGCCGCGATCAGGAACACGCTGTCCCAGGACCCCGTCGCCTCTTGCACCCGGTTGGTGAACGGCGTCAGCAGGGCTGCAGTACCCTTCGCTGTATAGAGCAGCCCCGCATTGGTCGCCGCAAACTTGGCACCGAACGTATCCGTGCAGGTCGATGGGAACAGCGAATAAATCTCGCCCCAGGCAAAGAATACAAAGCCCGACAGCAGCACAAACCACAGCGGATCGTTGCCCCATAGATAGAGCAGGTAGATGCCTGCTCCTTCCAGCCCGAACGCCACGAACATCGTATTCTCGCGGCCGATATTGTCCGAGATCCAACCGAAGAAGGGGCGCGTCAGTCCGTTCAATATCCGATCGATGGTCGCCGCCCAGGTGATCGCCGTCATCTGCAGGCCGATCAGGCTGATGGGGATGTCGCCGACTTTCAGTGTTGTGGCGATCGGCTTCAAGTTGGCCGTGACCATCAAGCCGCCGGCTCCCACGATCACGAACATGAAGTACATCAGCACGAACACCGGTTGCCCGCGCGCCGCCACGATCGATCCGCCCAGCACGAAGATGAGCCCAGCCAAAACCAACTGGAAATAGAACAGATTACCTTGCCACCACATGGCCACGCCGACTGCCAGCGCAATCAGGCAGGCGACCGCCCAATAGGAGATCGGCCCGATGATCTCGCTCGGCGAATACTGCCGCCGGGTCTGGATGACGTTCGACGACCCGGCCACAACCGGCACCTGGCCTGTCTTCGGCCCCGCGATCACAAACGCCAACAGACAAATGATGACGCCCTGGCCGATGCCGAAATAGAGGAACGTATCCTGAAAGCCGCTCGAATGGATCATGTTCTGGATCGGGCTGACCGTCAGCGCCGACCCCGCACCGAACCCGGCAGCCGTTATCCCGGAGGCTAATCCTCGCTTATCCGGAAACCATTTCAACGCGTTACCGATGCAGGTGCCATAAACCGCGCCAGCGCCCACGCCGCAGATTATCATCGCCGCGTAATATCCGTCGATCCCGCCGAGCGTCGTTGCCCTGGAGGTCATCCACCAGCCCAAGCCACAGAACAAGCCGCCGAGGAAAATGACCGTGCTGGGACCGTAACGATCGACGAACCAACCTTCCACCGGCACCAGCCAGGTTTCGAACAGCACGAACAGCACGAACGCGACCTGGATGTCCGACGCTTTCCAACCGAACTTCTTGGTGATTTCCGGGACGAAGAAGGTCCAGCCATATTGATAGTTGGCAATCATCACCATGGCGACGACGCCGATAAAAAGTTGCAGCCAACGGTAGCCGTCGCTCGCGCGAGCCGGACCGTCGCCATTCGCTGTACTCACCATCAGTTTCTCCCTCGGTCGCGCGTTCCTCGTCACGGCGCAGCTCTTCGGCCACGTCCGCAGTTTCCGCCTCAGCGGTTCAGGTCAACTGGCTTAAAAAATTTGGTAGATGGATCGGCAGGCGTGACCCTAGAGCGGCGTTGCCGAACGGCTTTGGTTTGAAACTGATGCAGGCACTTCCAAGGCGCGGTCGCTATCTGCTGCTCATACCTAAAGTCTGGTATACCTTACACCTGTATTTTTTTGGTTCGCAAGCTCCGTTATGCGTTGCATCGAAAATGGCCTCGCCGGTGCGCTTTGCGGACCATTCGCGGCGTCAAAATGAATGCCGCATAAATTTCGGCCACAGATGCCGGTTTAGGAACAAATGCTGCTGCGGCACGGCCATATTACCGTCCCACAACCGTCGCGATGGCGAGCTAACTGATGTTCAGCCAGTCGGATTGTGGATGCCAAGCGCAGCGTCCGCCCGGCAGGCGCTGAACATCGGTGAAATGCCCGCGACGGCCGCAAACGTGCCGCCCTCCGAATTCAGTTCCGTTACGACGCACGCGAATTGGAAGTGGATTTTGCAATGTCGGATCGTAGGTTTTCGCGCGGGTTCGGCGGCTCCGGAAATGGCCGCGGCAACGGCTCGGGCGGAGACACCGGTGCCGAGGGTTCGCCCGATTTCGGCTTGACCGCCTGGGATGAAACGTCTGAACACAAGCCGCCGCGCGACCTCAAGAAAATGTTCCTCGTCGGTGGCCTCGCGCTGCTGTCCTGGGTGGCAACCTACGTCGGCATGCTCGAATTGATCGAAGCCAACATCGGCGACCTGCCGCTGATGCACAAGATCATCATCGGGTTTTCAGTGGCGATGTTGATGACCATGGTCGTCTGGCTCCTCGACCAGTTGTTCCAGCCGGGCGGATTTTTTTCCAAGTTGGCCTACGCCGGTGGCTACCTGTTCTTGACCATCATTTCGATCGGTTTCGGCTTCGGATTTTACTGGAAGGTTCTGGAAAGCCGGAGCGAAGGCACGCGCGGTGCCGAAACCGCCATTGCATCTGTCCAAGCTCCCCTGCAAACGGCCGCCGCGCGGCTTGAAAGCCTACAGACCACGCTGACCCGGTTGAAGGACATGTCGCAGTCGAAAGCCGAAATCGAACGCACGGCCGGCACGTCCTGTCCGAATTCCAAACCCGGCGACGGCCCGCGCCGCAAGCTCCGCGACGACGACGCCGGTCGCTTTTCGTTCGCTTCTGATTTCGTCAAGGGCCGCATCGGCCAGGTCAAGACCGACATGGGTGCCATCGAGGCCGATCTCGGCCGCATC
Organism: Hyphomicrobiaceae bacterium; assembly: GCA_025350265.1. GTDB lineage: Bacteria > Pseudomonadota > Alphaproteobacteria > Rhizobiales > Hyphomicrobiaceae > JABFRJ01. The sequence goes on from JANXYD010000225.1 coordinate 9,232, forward strand.
GTACAGGACGACAAATCGATCATCGACAAGCAGGGCACGCGCAACGAGTTCATGAAGGCCATGAATCGCAAGCTCGACGGCACGGTCACCAACTTCAACGCCTTTCGCGGCGATCCGCAGTTGAAGCAGATCCGCACGGAATTGGCCGAGCGTGCCGACAAAAGCCAATTCATCGATACCCAAGGCAAGCCGTATTCCTGTCCCGACCAGCAGCTTTCCACGATGATCCGCTCGGTTGTCGCCTCCATCGACGCGCTGCCGGTGCTCGACAGGCCGAAGATCACCACCGTCGAAGGTTCCGACGCGACCATCGAGGCGTTCCGCCGGCTGACCGCAACCTTTTACGGCCTGTTGTCGTTCAAGCTGCCGCCGTCGTCCGACGAACTGCGCAAGTTGCAGAAGAAAGCCATCACCCAGGCTGAAGCCACAGCGGGCGGTCACGCTCCGCTTCAATCCCCGGAGCAGGTCGGCCAGGGCGGTCTGTCGAAGCGCGATTACGTGCCGCTGGCGATCGCCATCTTCGTCGATCTGTGCTTGCTGCTCGTCTCGATGGGCACGACCAGAAGCCGGATGCAGGGCCTGGTGCCGAAAATGAAGGAAGCCGAACGCGGCCCGGTCATCCAAATTCTATCTCGCTTCAACGAAATTCATCGCGACCGCCAGATCCGCGAAAACTTCGAAATCTTCCGCCACGTCGTGTTCGACTTGAACGGCGATTACTACGCAGCCATCCCGCTCATCGCCCCTTATGCGGTCGACCG
>JANXYD010000251.1 GCA_025350265.1 Hyphomicrobiaceae bacterium
AAAAATAAAAAAATCAATTGTTGTTCTTTTCTTTGCTTTGTTTTTTGTTAATTAAAAATTTCATATGACAAATAGAGATGACATACGAATTCGTCGCTGGCACGGTCCGCGACAACCTCGATGACAGCCACGAAGGGCGCAAGTTCCTGCCGTTCGTTTTCGCGTTGTTTGCATTCGTGCTGGTGTGCAATTTTCTGGGTATGATTCCGGGCTTTTTCACCGTTACCAGTCACATCGTCATAACTGGCGCGCTGGCATTATTGGTCATCAGTACGGTGTTGATCTACGGATTTTCGCGCCACGGCGTCGGATTTCTGAAGTTGTTTGTGCCGTCGGGTGTGCCGATCTGGCTGCTTCCGATCCTGGTTCCGATCGAGATCATTTCCTTCGTGTCGCGGCCGGTTTCACTCTCGGTGCGACTTTTCGCAAATATGCTTGCCGGCCATATCGCGTTGAAAATCTTCGCCGGTTTCGTCGCGACACTGTTGGCGGCTGGCGTTTGGAAAGTATTGTCGCCGCTGCCATTGGCGCTGACCACCGCGCTGACTGCGCTCGAATTGCTTGTGGCGTTCCTGCAAGCTTATGTCTTCGCCGTGCTCACGTGCGTCTATCTTGGCGACGCAGTGCATGGTGGACACTGAAACTAAGTTTACACCCCACACCTTAATCCACATCATCGGGAGTTTAAAATGGATCCGCTTGCAGCAAAATATATCGGCGCTGGTATCGCTTGCCTGGGTATGGCCGGAGCCGGCATCGGTCTCGGAAATCTGTTCGGCCAGTTTTTGTCGGGTGCACTTCGCAATCCGTCCGCAGCTGACGGACAGCGCGGCACGCTGTTGCTCGGCTTCGCGCTGACAGAAGCGCTCGGCATTTTCTCGCTTCTGATCGCGCTTTTGCTCCTGTTCGCGGTCTAACAAAAACGCGGTCAGCTCACTTTGGTTCGGGCGCAATAAATCCGACCCACAAAAATTTGGGGAGGCGCGATCGAGGAGTTAGCCTCACCGATCGCGATTCCATCGAATTGTAGTGACCGCAGGATTGGCATCAATTGCAGGCGTGTCGACAGAATGACAGCATTCTCTCGATCAACGCGTGCGTTCGCCCGTGAGTGAACTGTTCCATGGCTACTCCTACGAAAGCTGCGGCGAACGCTGCGACACCAACCGCGCACTCAGCGACGGTTGGGGCCGTGGAGCACGGACACGCAGCCTCCACGGCGTTTCCGCCGTTCGACACGTCAACGTTTGGACCGCAGCTTGTATGGCTCGCGCTGACGTTCGGATTCCTATATCTGATGCTATCCCGTACGCTTTTGCCGCGTGTCGGCGGTGTCATCGAGGCGCGCGCGTCCGGGATCAGAAATGACCTTGCTCAGGCCGAAAAGTTGCAGAGCGAAACGCAGAATTCGCTGAAAGCATATGAGCAAGCCTTGACGACAGCCAAGGTGAGTGCGGCCGGGATCGCCAAGTCACAGCGGGATCAGCTTGTCGCTGAAACCGATCGTGAGCGGTCGGCGGTCGACGCGCAAATGGCGGCGCGGGTGGCGGACGCCGAGAAGCGGATCGCGGCCAGCAAAACGACGGCATTGAGTGCCGTCACCGGTGTCGCAAACGATACCGTGGGCGCGATTGTTGCTAAATTGACCGGTCAAACCGTGACCAATGCGGAGATCGCAGGCGCGATCACTGCTGTGAAAGCGAAGTGAGATTGAGCGATGGTGTTGCTGGCGGGAACGGCTCCGTTCTGGGACAATCCGGTCTTCTGGGTCGGCATAGCGTTTGCTATTCTTGTCGGCTTCGCGCTGCGGCAAGGTGCGGGAACGGCAATCGTCAAAGCGCTCGATGATCGCGCGGACGCGATAAAACATGATATGAGCGAGGCCTCGCGGTTGCGCGCCGAAGCTCAGGCATTGCTTGACGACAGCAAGCGCAAGCACGCGTCGGCCGAGCAGGAGGCCACCGCAATCGTGGCCAGTGCCCGCCAGGAAGCGGAAGCGCTGGCGGCTGAAACGCGGCGCAATTTGAAAGACAGCGTCGAACGGCGGACCAAACTCGCCGAAGAAAAAATCGCCCGTGCGGAAGCCGAAGCTGTGGCTGAAGTGCGGTCTACGTCGGTCGATCTGGCGATGGCTGCTGCCGAGCACCTCATTGCCGCCAAGGCAGGCGCGACCGGCAATACGCTGATCGATGCCAGTATTCGCGACCTCAAAGGCCGGTTGAACTGAGGGTCTATGTTCCCTCTGTCCCTTTGACCGCGGCGCGTCTCGACGGTGTGTCGTCCATTTCGAGGGCGACCGGTCTTTTCGAGACACGCAGGCTGCGAACGTCTTCACCCAAAATTAACCGGAATCGTTAGCTGTATTTGCAGTATGCATCGACGACGACCGCAAATTCGGTCACCATCGGCGCGTACAGAAGCTGACGAGGTTTGATCCACGTGATGATCTGACCAGGTGTCGTGAATGTTTTGAGGCTGAAGCTTGGGTCGCGCACTCAAACTTTCGTATTTCATGCTAGGGGCGCTTGGCGTCGCCTTCCTGGCGGGTTTCTGCGTTTTCGCGTCGCATATCCTTAGTTATGACACCGAAACCGCCGTTGCAGGTGATGCGGTCGTGGTTTTGACCGGTGGCGAACTCAGGGTGCGTGAAGGATTTCGGCTGTTTACAGGCGGAGCCGGCCGCAGAATTCTCATCTCTGGGGTCAATCGCGGCACGACAAAAGTCGAATTACAACGGTTGTCCGGGGTAAAGCCGATACTGTTTGATTGTTGCGTCGACGTGGATTACGCGGCGCGTGATACGATCGGCAACGCGGCGGAAACGCGCGCTTGGCTGCAAACCTGGGGCTTTCAAAGGCTCGTTGTCGTCACCTCCAACTATCACATGCCGCGCAGCTTGATGGAGTTGGCGCGCGCGCTTCCAGGGATCGAACTGGTCCCGCATGCGGTGATATCGCACAATTATCAGGCCAATGAGTGGTGGCGGCATCCGAGTGCGATCAAGCTGGTATTGGTCGAATATTTGAAATTCTGGCC
>JANXYD010000263.1 GCA_025350265.1 Hyphomicrobiaceae bacterium
CGATATGATCGATATATTCCGCAATTCAGCGGCCGCGCTGGACGTGGTGCGCGAGACGATCCGGCTCAAGGATAGGCTGCGCGCGCGCGTGATCTGGATGCAACTCGGCGTCCGCAACGACGCGGCCGCCGCCGAGGCGGAGGCCGCGGGTCTGCAAGTGATCATGAACCGCTGCCCCAAGATCGAATATGGTCGATTGTCAGGCGAAATTGGCTGGTCAGGCGTCAACTCTGGCGTGCTGTCGTCGAAGCGCCCGCTGCTCGGTCCGGGAGTGCAAAGCCAAGTGCTGGGAAAGCGTTGATCGCCGCATGCCCCCGCTGGGTCTTGAACGCCTTGCCGACCTCACTCCGCCACCAACACGATCGGCACCTTCACACTCCGCACCAGCGCTTCTGTCCCCGGCCCGAGGAACTTGTGCCCGCCGGAACGCAAGGACGCGCCGAGCACGAACGCACCCAGCGCTGTTTGCACGCCGATCAGATCCGTCGTCAGCGCCATCGCCAGCATGATCAGCAGGATGGCGGTTATGACCGGGACTTGGATGACGAGGGTGTCGTGGGTCCAGCGGATGATGTTGGATACGACCCGACGCCCCACCGTGAAGCTGAGACCCAGGAACACAGCGGGCGCACGCGTTCGGCAAAGGGTTCAAAAGGATTCCGAAATGACCGCACATCATAAACCGCTGTCGCTGATTGACTTGGCCGAAGTCATGTCCGCGCTGCGCACGCCCGTCACGGGGTGCCCATGGGATCTTGAGCAGACGTTTCAAACCATCGCCCCCTACACCATCGAGGAAGCCTACGAAGTGGCCGACGCCATCGCGCGCGGCGATCTGGCCGACCTCAAGGACGAACTTGGCGACCTGCTGTTACAGGTTGTCTATCATTCGCGGATCGCGGAAGAGCAGGGTGCCTTCGCGCTGGGCGATGTGATCGCAGCCGTCACCGCGAAGATGATCCGCCGTCACCCGCACGTGTTCGGCGATGCCGCACAACGTTCCGCCGGAGCCGCGAACGGCTTTTGGGAGACGATCAAGGCCGAGGAAAAACTTCTCAAGGCCGCCGAACGCGAGCGCATAAATCCAGCGCCGGCGGCCACGGCAGCTGCCTCCGCGCTCGACGATGTACCGGCCGCAATGCCCGCACTCACCCGCGCCGTCAAGTTGCAGGCAAAAGCCGCGCGCGTGGGATTTGACTGGCCGTCCGTGCAACCCGTGTTGGATAAAATGCGCGAGGAAATCGCCGAGTTAGAAGTGGAGATCGTCCACGCCGACAAGCAAAAAACGGCGGATGAATTCGGCGACCTGATCTTTGTCATGGCCAATCTGGCGCGCCACCTCGACATCGATCCGGAGGCCGCATTGCGCGCGGCCAACCAGAAATTCACCCGGCGATTTCATGGTGTGGAAGCACTGTTGCGTGCGTCTGGGAAAGAGCCGGCGCAATCGAATTTGGCAGAAATGGACGCGTTGTGGGACGAAGTGAAGGAGAGAGAGAAAGACAAGGCTGGTTAAGCGCTTTTTTCCTTTCTCCCCGCGCGCGGGGAGAAAAGGAACAAGCCCCAATCACGCCTCGCTCTTCGGAGCCTTGCCGCGCAACGCTGCTTGCGCCGCAGCCAACCGCGCCACCGGCACGCGGAACGGCGAGCACGACACATAGTCGAGACCCGAGCGATGGAAAAACTCGATCGAGGCGGGATCACCGCCGTGCTCGCCGCAAATGCCGATCTTCAGGGCCGGCTGCACCTTGCGGCCACGCTCGACGCCCAGTGCCACCAGCGCACCCACTCCCTCCTGATCGATTGACACGAACGGATCGACCTCGAAGATTTTCTGCTCGACGTAATTGGCAAGGATGGGTGCTGCATCGTCGCGACTCAAGCCGAGGCAGGTCTGCGTCAGATCGTTCGTTCCGAACGAGAAAAATTCGGCCCCTGGCAATCCATCGAGACCGTCAGCCGCGATTTCGTCGGCTCTGATGGCTGCGCGCGGTAACTCGATCATCGTGCCGATGGTATAAGTGAGCGTGGTTCCGGTTTCGGTTTCCACGGACTTGCCGGCTTTGCGGATCACCTCGGCCAACCGGTCGAACTCGCTTCGGTAGGCAACCAGCGGGATCATTACTTCCGGCGACACCGGTTTGCCGCTTGCAATTTGCGCCGCCACCGCCGCCTCGAAAATGGCGCGCGCCTGCATCTCGGTGATTTCCGGATAGCGAATGGCGAGACGGCAGCCACGGAAGCCGAGCATCGGATTGACTTCGTGCAACTCGGCGATGCGCAGCTTCAGCTTGGCAACGGCAACGCCAAGCTCCTTGGCGACAGCCTCCATTTCGTCCGGCTCG
>JANXYD010000267.1 GCA_025350265.1 Hyphomicrobiaceae bacterium
TGTCGAGCATGATCGTGTCGTAGACGGCGCGTTCCCAGTCGAGGGCGTGGGTGTATCTGTCGATCTGGCCGCTTTCCACCATCAGCACGAAGCCTTCGCGCGATTTGGACAAGACCGAGAGTGACGTTTTTACCATGTCGACGAGATCGGGCTGGTCGGGGTATTTCGTGACGGTGCCCTTCTTGAGGAGGCGCCGATCCAGCACGCCATCGATATTGCCGTTGTTGAACAAGCCGAGCAGTTTGCGCGTGTCACTGTTGGCTGTGGCCACCTTCATCTCGGCATCGGTGGTAACGAACGCATAGCCGCGCTGTTTGAATTTCTGGATATAATCGACGTCGTCGTCGCGCTTGGAGCCTGCGGTGGACTTGGGCAAGAACCAGGGCAGGCCGCCACCCATGATCACCTCGGGTGCCTGCTCGGAGAACATGCGGACAATGTTGGAGTAATCGGAGCGGCGACGCGTGTTGGCGACCATGCCGGCGGGTGTCGCATCCTCGATCTCGGTATTGGTGACGACGCCGACGACCACACCCAGCTTGCGCTTGGCGAGCGACGTCAGCGTCTCGACACGGGGATGGGCGAGCGTATCCTTGTTTTGTGCGCAATAAACGCCGAGCGCGTTGGTGCAGGACTTGTGGCCGGTGGTATAGGCCGACATCGAGTTGGCGGAATCGGTGATGATGCTGTCGGTGCCGGAGGTCGAGATCAACGCCATGTGCGGCATGTCGTCGATGGCAAGGTTGCCGCCGTAATGGCCTTGGTTGATGCCTTTCGACAGCATGCGCGCGGCGGTGCGATGGGCGAGCGACATGCCGTCGCCGATGAACAAGATGACGTTCCTGGCCTGCCTGCGGGCGGGCGTGGCAAAGACCTCCCATGTGACTTTGGAGACGACATCGCCAGCCTTGGCCTCGACGACGTAGGTGCCTGGGCGCTGGAATTGTGCGTCACGGATCCAGACGGAGTTGATCTTTTGGTCTTCTTCGTTGCTGACGAACGTGGCCGCATTGCCCAATACGCTTGCAGCGGGCCGGCCGTTGATCGTCACGACAGCATCGTCGCGTGAGACGGTGTCGGCAAATTCGACTTTCAAGTCAAAGCGCGCACCGGTCAGAATTTCAGCGCGATCGAGGGGGTAGATGGTTTGGGCACGGACAGGTGCATGCACGCCGCAGATCAATAAAATCGCCGGACCAAGATTTTTGAACTTCACCGTACACCCCATGCCGATCAAGATGATCTTTGATTTGTCCGCACATCGGACCAGAGCTACTGGTTGTTTGTGACAGTGCCGCGACGATCGGCAAGCGGGAAGTCGCAGGCAATAGGCAGGCAGTAGCACGCGATGGGCCGGAATTGTTTGGCTGTCGAAGGGGCTTGCGTTGGGAGCGGTGGTTTCCATAACCTGCAGTTGTGTGGGATGGCGGGGCAGGCGGCGCGGGGCATGTGGCATGAGACGGGTTCGGCGGACGAGACGCGGATACGGCGTCTGCACGATGAAATTGCACGCCGTCCTTGGCTGGCGGAATATGCCTTTGCAATTCGCTCGCAAGGCGACGTCGAAGCCCTTTTGCACGCGGAATTCGAGGCGCGGGAGTCGGGCGTCGAGCTACTGACGGCGCTGTTTGTGGCGAAGCGGCTATCCGCGGACGGCTACGCGCCCGCGTTGGCGACCGCCCTAGGCGTGCCGCTGGCCGGTTATGATATCGCCATCGACGAGGCCACGTGCCGGGCCGTTTTTGATCCGCGCGCGACGCCCGCAACACCACTGGCGGCGCTTTGGCGGGGAGAGCCGGTGTTGCTGGTGTGCGCAACAGATGCACCGCCGCGCGTGGTCGCCGCGCGCGTCGAGGGCGTGCGGGGTGGGACGCTGCCGGTGTTGCTGGTTGCTGCGCGACCATTACAGGCGGCAATGGAGCTTGGCTGTGCGAAAGCCAACCTCAGGGTGGCGACGTCGGGCTTGAAGCGGCGTCTGCCGCAGTTTTCGGCGGGGCGCGGCGGGCCGCAGTGGCAACCGAATTTGCTGGCGGCGCTCGGCGGTGTGCTGATCGGCGCGGCGGCGTTGCAGCCGCAGGGCACGCTGGCGCTACTGACGGTAATGCTGACGGTGCCATTCGTGGGGACGGTGCTGGTGCGGCTTTTCGCGATGGCGGATCTGTTGCGGCCGGCAGCGGCACTGCAACCGCCGACGGCGCGAACGCCCGACCGCGAGCTGCCGGTTTATTCGTTCATGGTGGCGCTCTACGACGAGGCGGATGTGCTGGAGACGCTGGTGGCGTCGCTGGCGCGGCTGGATTATCCGGCAACCAAACTGGATGGGTTGTTGATCATCGAGGATACGGATGCGGCGACGAAAGCGGCGTTGCTCGGCATGCAGCTGCCGCCTTTCATGCGCGTCGTCATCGTGCCGGATGGGGAGCCACGCACCAAACCGCGCGCGCTCAATTATGCACTGACCTTGGCGCGCGGCGACTATGTTGTTGTATTCGACGCGGAGGATCGTCCGGAACCGGATCAGTTGCGGCGGGCGTATCAGGCATTCGAGGCGGCCAAGCTGGATGGCGAAGGCGCAAATGTGGCCTGCGTGCAGGCGCGGCTGAACATCTATAATGCGCGACAGAGTTGGCTGACACGGCAATTCACGGTGGAATATTCAGCACTGTTCGACAGCGTGCTGCCGGCCCTGCAGCGGTTGCGACTGCCTATGCCGCTGGGCGGCACGTCCAATCATTTCCCCCGCGAGGTACTGGCCGAGCTGTGCGGCTGGGACCCATACAACGTGACGGAAGACGCCGATCTCGGAATCCGCATCGCGCGGCTGGGCTGGCGCGTGACGATGATCGCGTCGACGACATGGGAGGAAGCGCCTGCGACGTTTTCGCTATGGCTCAAACAGCGGACGCGCTGGTTGAAAGGCTGGATGCAGACGTATCTCGTGCACACGCGGCAACCGCTGGTGCTGTTAGGCGACCTGGGTTTTTTCCGCACGTGCGGGTTTCATCTCTATATGGGTGGGCTGGTGCTGTCGGCGCTGGTGCATCCGCTGTTTTATGCGGCGCTGGCTGTGGACTTTGCCTTCGATATCCACCCCGACGGTCTCGGGCCGATGTTGGGCCCGGTGCTGTGGGCGGTATCGATCGGCAACCTTGCGGTCGGCTATCTGGCATCGATCATTGTCGGGATGGTGGCGACCCGGCGGCGCGGGCATCGCTTCGCGGCGGCGGCTCTGTTGATGCCGGTTTATTGGCTGCTGATATCGCTCGCCGCATATCGCGCGCTGTGGCAGCTCTATCGCGATCCGTATCTGTGGGAGAAGACCCCGCATGGGCTGGCGGAAGAGGATTGATGACAGCGCGTCCCGAAAACTGGCTCCGGTGAGGGTCGCACATTTGCGCAATGGCACTTATTCCTCGAGCCCCCACATTTCTTCGGCGATGCGGATGTCGGCGATCATGCGGTCGATAAGCAGGCAGGTGCGCTTGTAGAGCGACGATCCCAGGCGATAATCGGCGTCGGCGAAGAAATCGCAGCGGCCGGCGCGCACGAGGTCGCGGCAGCGGCCACGCCCGGCAGCGTCGCCGCCATGCACAGCGATGGCGCGGCCGCCGTTCTTGCGCACCACGGCCATCGAGGGCACGTCGGTGTCGCCGTCGCCGAAATAGATCATGTTGGAAAAGGGAATCGGACGCTCGGATTCGGGCATATGATGATTGATGCTTTCGCCGAGATTTTCGATGCCCTTGTTGATGCGGAACAGATATTGCGTCTTGCCGGTGTCGGTGATGACGCGCTTCGGAAATGGCAGATCGTAGGCGTCGAACCAGTATTCGGACGCGAACACATTGTGGAATTTGCGGTAGATCGGCGTGCCCTCGACGATCTCGGTCAAGCCGGACGAGATGAGGTAGTGACGCAGCGTGACGCCCTGGCCTTCGGTCATCTTGCGCACGTAGTCGGCGGTGGCATCGAACCATTCGGCGACGCCGGGATAGAATTCCACGGCGGCACCTTGCGCGACGAGATCGCTGCGGTCGATGCGGACGTTCTTGGCTGCGGCCTTTTTGTAGAGCAGGTGCATGTAGGTGATCAGCGGATCGGCACCCTGCTCCCGCGCGATGGCATTGCTTTCAGCCCAGAAAGCCTCCGGGTTCTCGCCGATCTTGGGCAGAAATGCATATTCCTGCATCGGGCGCGGACACAGCGTGCCATCGAAATCGTAGATCAGCGCGATGGTTTTCTTGGTGAAACGCTTTGCCGGGATCGGCTTGCCCACAGCCTTGGCAGCCGTCTTTTTCGCCACGACGCGACCCGACGCCTCGGCCTTGGTTCGTGCCTTGCCGGATTTCTTTGCCTGCACGGCCATGATGATCTCCAACAGTCCCGGTCGATCCGCAACCTATACATCGGCTGGCACAGCTAAGAGGGCTGGAGCAAGGCGATTGAGAGGTTACGCACCGACTTTAGCGATCATGCGACTGAGATGGCAGAAATTTGACAGGGGCCGGGCAAACGGCGAAACGTCGGGGTATGACGGAACAGGCTGAAACAGCATCCGCACCGGCGCGGCGCGGCCGCTTCATCACCTTCGAGGGTGGCGAAGGGGTGGGCAAGTCGACCCAGATCGCGCACCTCGACCGACGACTGCGAGAGCGCGGCGTGACGACGCTATCGAGCCGGGAGCCGGGAGGCTCGCCGTTTGCGGAGGCCTGCCGGACGCTCATTCTCGATAGTGCCGTGGCACCGCAATCGGCATTGGCGCAAGCGCTGCTGTTTTCGGCCGCGCGCGCCGACCATCTGGACGCCAGCATCCGCCCGGCGCTGGAAGCGGGGACTTGGGTGCTGTGCGATCGGTTCGCCGACAGCACGCGCGCCTATCAGGGTGCCGCCGGTGGCGTGGATGACGAGGCCCTTGCGCTACTCGACCGACTGGTGGTGGCTGAAACGCGGCCAGATCTCACGATCCTGCTCGATCTCGATCCAAAAATCGGACTGATGCGGGCCGATCTGAGACGCACCGCTGCGACGCCTGGAAACTTCATTCGAGCCGATACGTTCGAAAGCCGAAAGCTTGATTTTCATCAGCGCTTGCGCGCGGGCTTTCTGGCCATCGCCAAGGCCGAGCCCGCGCGTGTCGGCGTGTTCGACGCGATGCAGAATGAACTGACGCTCGCCGACGCCATCTGGCGGTTCGTCGAGGGCCGCTTCGCATTGGGCGCTCCCTGATGGCACGCGCGCCGGTCTTGCAAGAGATAGAAGCAGCACCCGAGGCCGACCGCCTCGACGGGTTTCCGCATCCTCGGCAGACGCGGCGACTGATCGGGCATGACGGCACACAGCGCATGCTGGCGGAACGAGTGGCGACGAACAGACTGCATCACGGCTGGCTGATGACCGGACCCGAGGGCATCGGCAAGGCGACGCTGGCCTATGCGTTCGCCCGGCATCTGTTGGCGAAGCCGGCTGAGCGGGATGCGGCGGCGCAGGCCTTGGCGGTCACCGAGACATCAGTGGCGCACCGTCAGGTGACGGCGCTGTCGCATCCCGACCT
>JANXYD010000348.1 GCA_025350265.1 Hyphomicrobiaceae bacterium
ACGCTTTATGCGCTGTTGCTCGCCATGCCGATAAGCGGTTGGATTGGCACGTCGCTGTATGGCGAGCGCGATCTGTTCGGTCCGTTCCGCATCCCCGCGATTACAGCCGTCGATCAGCCGCTCTCCGACAAGGTGTTCGAATGGCACTTTCGCGGTGCCGTGCTGATCATGCTATTGCTCGCAGCTCACATCGGTGCCGCCATCTATCACCACTATCTTCGCAAGGACGGTGTTCTCAGGCGCATGCTGCCCAATATTCGCCGTAGCTGATCACGTCAGTCGCCGCCGCAACGCCGCCAGCGCTTCTGGTGTATCGATGTCGGTGTGCACCGCCGCACCGGCGCTGATTTCGACGATGGCTTCTGCGTGCACGCCGAGCAGATGCTTGGCTCCCGTATCGCCCGCGACTTCGCTCATGCCGGCAAAATAGTCGCGTCCCCAAAGCACGGGATTGCCACGTTTCCCGCCCGCCACCGGCACGACGATGCCGCGCCCTTCCTTAGGCGCGAACGCGGCAATCTCCCGGTCGATCAAGTCGGCCTCGATCTCCGGCATGTCCCCGAGCATGACGACCGCGCCGTCACAGGCGACCGGCAGACTGGCAAGCCCAACGCGCAGCGATGTCGAAAGCCCTTCGGCGAAAGCAGGGTTTGCCGCGAACGTCACATCCAGCCCTACCAGCGCCGCCCGCACGTCGTCCGCGCGGTGTCCCAGCACCACCGTCACCGGCCGCGCCGCCGACGCCAATGCCGTCTCCGCCACGCGCCGCACGATCGAAGTGCCTGCCACAGGAGCCAGCAGCTTGTTTTCGGCACCCATCCGCGACGAGCGCCCGGCCGCCAGTATCAGCGCGGCGATGTGCGGCGCGTGCCGTGCTTGCTCGGATTCGAGCGCCGCGCCGCCACCCAGTCGCGGTTGCGGTCGCGTGTCGATTTCCTTGAGCAACCCACCCACCCCCATCGCCGCGATGTCACCGGAGGTCATCTCGACGCCCGCCAGGCACCGTTCCAGCACCCAATCGAAGCCGTTGAGTTTCAATGATCCCGCACAACTTGGTAACCCGATCACGACCGTCGCGCCGAGCCGTCCGAGCAGCAGCAGGTTGCCGGGGTCGACGGGCATGCCCAGGCGCACGATCTCCCCGCCCGCCGCGACCAGACCTGCCGGGATCGCATCGCAGCGATCGACGATTGCTGAGGCCGCGAACACCAGGATCGGCGACACGTTCCGCGCTGCCAGCGCGCTGATGGCTTCGGCGACGGACTGAGCTGTGTGTGCCACCGTTCGCGTTGCAGCGATGCGGCTGCCGAGCGCCGCGAGCCTTTGCGCGACCGCGTCGCGGCGTCTGTCGAGCACCTGCGGCTTGGTCGTCTCGAACGCCGTCAGCACCAACCCGGCACGGCTCGGCATAAAAGGAGCCACCCGCACCAGCGCGCCCTGAATGCTGGCTTCGGCCTGCCGCAACACGGCATCGGGCACCGCGAACGGAATGATCTTGATCGTCGCCAGCATCTGGCCGGCCGCTACCCGCTCAAAATTCGGTACCGTGGCCAGCGTCATGCGCTCGTCGACCGCGTTGAGACGCTGGATGTTCGCTGAATCCAAGACCGCCAACCCGCTCGTTTCGGCAAAAATGTTTGCCCGCCCCGTGAAGGGCTCAACGAGCCGCGTGTGTGCGCCCGCCACCAAGCGGCCGATGCGGCTCGCCGCTGCATCCTCGGTGATATCCGTGGCGTCCAGCCGTGCGGCAACTACCGACGTACGCCCCGCCTGCCCGAGTGCTTCGACATCGGCAGCCGACAGCACCCGCCCCTTCTTCAGCATGCCGGCGGGCGTGCGGGTCGAATGCGCCAGAATACTGCCGATAGCCTGCGCGAGCGGAATGTCGCCAAAATTCATGAATGCCTGCCGTGGCCGATGTGATACGCGCGGACTATAACTCAATTCCCCATCATCGCGATCGTTGCACCGATCATAGGTCCGGTTAGCGCCAGTGGCCGGGCCGGGCGCTGCGTGGGCGTGGAAAGGCAGTTGTCGACGAAAGCTGTCAACAGATACGTTCATGAGGCACCGAAGACAATCGCCACTGGACGAGGTGTCGCAAAGCGGGCAAAACTCCGCCTTAAAGTTCAGCGACTATTCCCATGATTCGTCGTGGGAATTGCGCTGCGGCACGTTGCCTGCTGCACGCACGCCGTTTTCCGCGCACTTCTTCTCACTCGCCCACCGTTTTTGCACCACCATGATGAGACCGTTGCCGATGCGTCTGCTGCAAAGTCGTTGTTTTGGTCAGCTGCCGCGGGTTGCCGCGCTTGCCGGTCTTTTGGTGGTCGTGGTGCTGGCCTGCAGTGCAGGGGGGGCCCGCGCCGCTGATCCGGCCATCGTGTTCCTTGATCGCGTCGCCAAGGAAGCCATTCTCGCGGCGCGCTCGCAAAGCCCGAGCGCGTTGCAAGGCGTCATCGCACGCTATGCAGATGCGCCAGCCATCGGTGCTTACGCGCTGGGCGACTATCGCGCGCGTCTCGAGCCGGCCGATCGCGAGGCCTACAACGCCGGTATGATGCGCTTCATTGGCCGCTACGCTGCAACAGAAGCGCCGAAATATCCGGTGTTGCGCGTCACCTTCGCACCGGACGTGCGGCAGACTCGCGCCGGCATCATCGTCGACAGCACAATCGTTATGCAGGATGGTGGCAACTACGATGTCGCATGGCTGCTCACCCGCTCCGGCACGGGGTACCGTATCCGCGATGCGCAAGTCATGAGCTTCTGGCTCACGTCATTCCTGAAAAAGCTGTTCGAAGACTACATCGGCCAGAACAACGGCTCCGTCAAAGCCCTCGTCCTAGTGCTGCAACGTCACTGATCCTCTGACCCATGCGATTTTGCAACCCGCGTGGCTAATCGATCACCTCGCGTGCGACGCGGCTTGAAAAATCAACATTGGGGTGCCTTATGTCCGGGCGTCTCTCTCCCCCTCAAATCCCCATCTGCCGCGCCGCCAGATCCTTCATGATTTCTTCCGCGCCGCCGCCGATGGCATTGACCTTCACTTCGCGATAGATGCGCTCAACCTTGGTGCCGCGCATGAAGCCCATACCGCCGTGGATCTGAACGGCTTCCGACGCGCAAAATGCCATCGTCTGGGTCGCCTGGTTTTTCAACATGGCGATTTCGGCGACGGGGCTTTCGCCCTGCATGATGCGCCACGCCAAGAGTTCCAAATTGGCCTGCGTCGCGTTGATGCGCATCGCCATATCGACAAGTTTGTGTCTGATGACCTGACTATCGGCCAGCCGCCCGCCGAACACTTTCCGTTGCCGTGCCCACGAGATCGCCTCGTCCAGGCACACCTGCGAAAAACCGTTGCAGCCCGCCGCCATGCCGATGCGCTCGGAGTTGAAATTGTGCATGATGGCGGCGAAGCCATGGCCCTCTTCGCCCAAGCGGTTGGCCACCGACACACGCACGCCGTCGAAATGCAGCGCCGCCGTATCCGACATCCACCAACCCATTTTCTTGAGCGGCGTCTGCGTGAAGCCGGGCATATCGCGTTCGATCAGCAGCAGCGAAATGCCGCTTTTGCCCGCCCCGCCGGTACGTACCGCCACGGTGTAGAAATCAGCCCGCACACCGGAGGTGATGAACATCTTTGCGCCATCGACAACGTAGTGATCGTCGTCGCGCTTGGCTGTGGTGCGGATGGACGCCACGTCCGAGCCACCGTCCGGCTCGGTGATCGCCAGCGCACTGATTTTCTCGCCGGAGAGGATCTGCGGCACCACGCGTTCGCGCAGCGCATCCGAGCCCAGTCGCACGATCGGTGGTGTGCCGATGGTGTGGCTGCGCAAGCTCGCGCTCAAGCCGCCCGATCCGCCGCGCGCCAGTTCCTGCGCCGCAATGATGGCGTGAAACAAATCGCCGGGCACGCCGCCGTATTTCTCCGGATACCCGAGCCCATGCAATCCGATCGCTGCGGCCTTCAGGTACAGCTCGCGCGGAAATGTCTCCGCCTCGTCCCAGGCATCCACGAACGGCGCAATTTCCCGCGCCACGAACCGCCGCAGCATCTCACGAAACGCCGCGTGCTCTTCGGTGTAGAAGGGGGAATAAGCGGTCGATCCAGACATAGTCGTTACTCCAAATACACGGCGTGCAATCAAATCGCTCGGCCGCAAACTTGCATACTTCGAGAGAGCGCACGCAGACTTTTGACGACATGGCCGGCCATGACCGCGCGATCTTCGACGGGCATGCGGTCGATGCCGCGCGACCACTGCAGTACCTCGCAAACCGGACCAAGCCCGCGAACGATCGCCAACGCCCGGCCGAAATCAATATCGTAGCCGCAATGCCGCCAAACTTTGAAATAGTCTGCGGTCAGCCGAGCAAGCCATGGATCGTCCCGCGCGATTTTGTGGCGTCCGACAACATCGTCCAGGCAGATGACCAGCGAGTGAAAGGGAATTGCCCAACATGCGTCGCCCCAATCGGCGATCCTCGGCGTTCCATCCATCGCGATCATGATGTTGCTGGTGTGGAGATCGCCGTGCTCAAATGCGGCCGGCAGATGCAATGCCTCGGCGTCGGCACACATATGTTCGACGCTTCTAATCCAGCAGCTTCGTTGCCCCAATTCGTCCGCCGTCGCGCCTCCCGCGCGCAGCAATGCCTCGTTTTCAATGATCATACTAAAGGAGTGCGGAACCGCCGCGGGGCTGCGATCTTCCAGCATGGCTGCCAATGGAGGCGCATCGTCGTGCAAACTGGCGACCTGGATCTCAGTGTATGCCAGCAGTATCGATCTGAGTTGTGTTCGACCGCTGTCAAAATCATCGAACATCGCGTCGTGCAGCATCCGTCCGGCGTCGTGTGTCAAAATCCATCCGCGCGCGGCGTCCACTGCCGACACTTGGACAACCGCCGCCGGCCGCCAACGGCATAGCTCCGTAAGCAACGGCGCTTCGACATCGAAACCGGGAGCTGCCTCTTTCAGGTAAAATCGTCCTTCGGTCGTATCGAGCTTCCAGACAGTCGACCACGCGCGCCGTTTTACCAGGCTTGTCACGATTGATGTGGTGGGTTCGGCTTTCCTGATCTGCTGCTCGGCCCATGCAACGCAAGCACTGTGCGCGGTGCTCACGCCTTCAGACCCATCATCGCGCGCGCCTCCGCCGGCGATGCGATGCTGCGTCCCGTCTCGCGCGCGATCGCGGCCAGCGCCGCAATCAACTGACCGTTCGAGACAGCCATTTTGCCGTCGGGCAGGTAGAACGTATCCTCCAGCCCAGTTCGCATGTGACCGCCGAGTTCGGCCGCGCGCCGATGCAGTTTCCAGATTTCAGCGCGCCCTATCGCTGTGACTTGCCAGGGCGCGCCCTTCACGATCAGCCGCAAGAGGATCGGCAACAGATCCACATCCGCCGGCTGGCCCGAGGCCACACCCATCACGAAATTGTATTTCGGCAGGCCTTTGTACATGCCATTGCGCACGTACATTTCGACGGAGCGCACGATGCCGGTGTCGAAGCATTCAAATTCCGGCTGCGTGTTGGTATCCACCATCACGTCGAGAAAATCTTTGATCTTCGGCGGCGCGTTGTCGAAGATGCCCGGTGGCCAAGACCAGGAGCCGTCCGAATTGATCTTGAGATAATTCAGCGTGCCGGCGTTACAGGCCGCCACTTCGGGCCGCACGGCGCGCAGACAATCGAGGGGTGCCTGATAGTCCGGCCCGCGATGCCCCGTCGATTGATTGAGGATAACCCCCGGGCACGCGGAACGGATCGCATCCATGATCTCGACGGCAACCTTCGGCTCCCAAGACGGCAGGTGGCCCTTGCCTGGTTCCTGCCGGCGAAAATGCACGTGCATGATCGCAGCACCTTGGTCGAAGGCCGCCCTGGCTTCCGTTGCCATCTGCGCGGGGGTGACGGGGACCGGAAAGCGCTTCGGATCGGTCAGCACGCCCGTCAGCGCACATGAGATGATCACCTTGTCGCCCATGTCGCACTCCGCCAGAAACACAAATTTGCCTCTCCAAGAGCTAAGCCATCCGCCGCCGCATGGAAACCCCCAACCTGAATTTGAGGCAAACTGCTCTGCACCCGCCCGACGAAGAGTGAGAAGGATCGATGCGAATCACAATATGATCCGTGCACACTTGCTGATTGCACGGGGAATGGCGGATGTCGCAGTTGTTGAGGTCGATGCTTATTGCTTGGCTGTGTCTGGCAGCCGGTTTTGGCGTGCAGGCGCGTGCCGACGAGGCAGCCGATGTCGCGCCGCAATCAACGCTCGTCGTGATCAAATTGCAGGGCATCAATTTTGCCAATATTCGTGCGCAGCCGGATCCCCGGTCGCCGGCACTTCTGCAGGTCGCCGCAGGTGCAACCACGCTGCGAGCGACCGGCGCCAAAGCACTTTACGGCGATAGCTGGTGGTTCGAGGTTCAGTCTGGAACCGTCACCGGTTGGGCCAACGCGCGTCTGCTTGGCCGACTACCCGGTCCCGTGCCGCTGCAAGCCTTCGTCGACATCGATGACTTCCAGCCGGTCGGAGACTACGCGTTCCAAGGCGACGCCTATGCCGAAGCGACTGTCACCTCATTTGATCAATGCGCACGAAGATGCGTGGGGGACACGCGTTGCGTTGCGGTCGAATATGGCGGTGCATCGTCAAAGTGCAAATTGTTTGAGACCAAGCCTGCCGTCATCCGTCGGGCCGGTACCGAAGTCGCCGCGCGCCCCATCAAAACACCGGCTGGTGGTTGGGTTGCTCAAAGCGCCGCTCGTTTCAACCGTGTTATGGACCAGGGTTCGGTGAGCGACGGTTACCGCAGTGTCATCGCGCATGGCCCTGAAGAGTGCGCCAGCGTCTGTGCGCTGGACCGGCGTTGCGGCGCATTCGCGTTCCAGCGCCGCAAGCATCTTTGTGCCAACTATGAGCGTTTCGAGAGCCTGGTGCCGTTCGCGGGTATCGAAAGCGGTGTGCGCCAAGCCTTGGCCGTTCCCGTCGACATTGTCGGGACGACGCCCAACCAATCGCCGGCGCGCGCAGTTGCTGCCCGCGAACAGAAAATCGACCCAGCAATAGTTGTCGAAACCTTCGATCGCATTCTAACGGCTGCCGGTTCGAGCGGGGTGTTCGCACATGGCGAGATCGGCCGCCAGGGCCGTGTGACGTTCACGCTCGGCGAGCCGTCGCTCGGTGGTCCCATGCACGCCGCCGCGTTGCCGCGTCTGCTGGAAGGCACACTGCACAATCTCTCAGCCATGATCGGCCACAACGACGGCCGCATCGTTCATCTGGCTTTTTATGCAGCACCAACCGCACCGCCGGTCATTCTTGCATCGTCGTTGTATTCTGATGTTGCCGCGGCGATGTCGGAAGCCGTCCAACTGCAACGCGATCTTGACGATCTCACAACGCTGACCGGCTTGGGCGTCGATCCGCTTGCGTTGCTGAAGCCGTTGCGGCGCTAGGATCGTTCCGGGGCATGCTTTATTCGGAAGCACTCTCGTCGCACCGCTTATCCAACCTCGCGATCGAGGAGGCTTTCGTCAGCTTGATGCAGCGGCCAGATCGGGTGGTGCAAGACGCTGCAAGACCTGTTCGAGTGAATCTTCGACGAGCCCCAACTCCGTTTCGATGGCATCAGTCAGACTGCTGCAATCAGCGGCATCGGCACCGAGCTTCAGTTTGACGTCGAGCAACCGGCACATTTCGGAAAGCCGTTTCGCGCCGACGTTCGCGCTCGACGATTTCAGGCTGTGGGCGAGCGTGCCCAGCAACTCACCGTCATCCTGTTCGATCGCTGCGCGCAGCGTCACCATGGTTTCCGGCATCGAACTGAGGAATGTCCGAAGCAGCCGACCGAGGAATGCGGGTCTGCTGCGCATCAGCACGATATGCAGGGCTTCGTCGAGCCGATCGGTCGGTGCGAGGCTCATGCCTCTGGTCATACCGCCGTCGGCTTTCAGCAAGCCGTCCTTGGCTGCGTCCGCCGCGATTGCGGGAACTGCCAGTGCTGCAGTTCGTGCATGCTTTGCCGGTTCGCTGATGTTTTCTGACTGAGCGGTGCGCGACCACTTTTGCAAGATGCCACGGAGTTGCAGGTCGGTGAAGGGCTTGCTGAGAAAATCGTCGGAGCCCGCTTCGAGCGCCTGCGTGCGGTCGCTGTCGTAGGCATTGGCCGTCACGGCGATGATCGGCGTGCGTGTCATTTGCCGTGCACGTTCTGTCTCGCGAATGCGGCGGGTTGCAGATAATCCGTCAAGCTCGGGCATTTGCGAGTCCATCAAGATCACGTCGTATTGGCCGCGATCGTAAGCGGTGATCGCTTCGATCCCGTTGACTGCAACGGTAACGCGGCACTCAAGTTCGGCGAGATATTCGCGTGCTACTTCGATGTTCGTCGCGTTGTCTTCCACCAGCAACACACGCAACTTCAGCGCGGGTGCAACAGATCGATCGGCGTGCTGGGACGCGAATGTCGACCCCGCGCTGCGGGTGGTTGCGTAAGCGGGATCATTTGCCCGTGCGACCGCCGAAAGGAGATCGGTCCGGCGCGCCGGCTTCGAGAGGAATATGGTATCGCTCAAGCCTTGCTGATCGGCTGGATTCGCGTTCCAGTTGGTGCTCATCAACACCACTAGTGCCGTTTCAGCGAGCCGCGGGTTTGACCTGATGGTGCGGCAGAAGTGTAAACCACTGCAGCGCGGGCGTATCCGATCGATAACGGCAATTTTGTAGGGATCGCCGTCTAGCGCCGCCCGTGCGAGTGCGTCGAGCGCCTGATCTTCGTCGCCGACTGCATCGACGCGCGCGCCAGTTCCGGCGAGATTGGTCGTCAACATTTCGCGATTGCTGGCGCGATCATCGACAATCAAAGTGCGCAGGCCGGACAAGGCGATTTCGTGCAAAATAGTTTGCACCTGAGCCGGCGCCGTGACTTCGAATGGAATTTCGAAGCGGACCGTCGTGCCTTTCCCGCGCGTGCTCGACAGCGTAATGGTCCCGCCCAGCAGTTCAACGAGGTGCCGGGTGATCGACAGGCCGAGGCCGGTCCCGCCGAACCGCCGGCTGATCGAGGCATCGGCTTGTGCGAACGGCTCAAACAGCCTGCCTATCGCCGCTGCATCGATGCCTATGCCGGTGTCGATGACTTCGAATACGACCGACTTCTGACCATCCGGCGTGCATCCGCTGCCAAGGCGGATGAGGATTTCACCGCTCTCAGTGAATTTCGTCGAATTGCCGATCAGGTTGATCAGCACCTGACGCAGTCGCACGGGATCGCTTTTGACCCCGGCGGGGATGTCCGGCTGGATGATCAAGTTGACTTCGAGGCCCTTCTTGTAGCCGGCCGTCGCGCACAGTTCCACCGCATCCTCGACGCAATGGCGGAGGTTGAAATCCTGGACATCAAGCTTGAAGTGCCCGGCTTCAATACGCGAGAGATCGAGCACGTCGTTGATGATTCCGAGCAAACCCTTGGCGGAGTCGCACAGCGTGGTCGCAAGCCGCGTCTGTCGTTGCGTCAGCTCGGTTTTCAGCAACAGGTCGCCCATGCCGAGCACCCCGTTCAGTGGTGTGCGCATTTCATGGCTCATTTTTGCCAGAAATGCTGATTTGGCTTGGTTTGCCAGACCGACCAGCCGGTTGGCTTCCTTCAAACTTTCTTCCGCTTCCTTGGCGCGCGATGCGTCGAGAATCACGCCGGTCCACAACACGCTACCATCGGCACGGCGCTCGGGTCGGGCGATCGCGTGGGTTGTCTTGCGGCGGCCGTCCGGCATGATGACGGATGCTTCCACGTCCCATTTCGTAAGCGTTTCCGAGGCATCGATGAGTTTTTTCCGGAACGACTTCTTGTATTCCTCGGTGTACGTGCTGAACAGCACTTCTGGGTCTTTCAGCACCTCCGCAGGCGACACGCCGAATAGCTCGCGCGCGCCTTCGCTGAGGTAGGTGTAACGAATATCGCCGTCGGCCCGCACGGTGCGTTGATAGACGACGCCGGGTATAGCCTCCGCGAGTGAATTGAATTGCTGTGGTTCGATCTCATCGGGGCCTGCGGTCATTCGCGCCGTCAATGCCGTCGTCACCAGCGCTCGCACGCGCGCGTCGAAAAGCTTCGCTTTCTTCATGAGGTCGACACTGTCTGCAAAATAGATCGACGCCGCGCCCATGATCGAACCGTCGTCGTTGTGTAGCGGAATGCACAGATACCGTTGCCACCCGGCGGCAGCGGCCGCGGTGTCGTGCGCCTTGGTCGACTTGCGACGACGGCCGATCGTGACTTGATACTCAGCACCGGAACCCAGACAACGCGCCAGCGGATCGCTCGCCGATGCGTCGGTTGCGAGCACGCGTGCCTGGTCTGACGTTGCATGATGCGCAGCCGCAGCGCCAATCTTCAGAGTTATGACCGTCGCGCTGGCACCGAGTTCTTCTTTTACGGCATGCGCGCATTCGATCTCGAAAACACCGGCCTGCCGGGCGGCGAGCGCTGCTGCAAAAAGCCGCTGCTGCAGGCTGGCAATCGCCACATGTGCCTTCGGTAAGACAGCGCGTAGTTTGGTCGCCCGTTTCGGTGGCGACTTGCGCTTCTTGGTCGCTGCTTTTCTCTTGGCGGCTGGCACGGTCATGGCTATCTCATTGCGCAGGTGAAAAGAGTTTGGCGCGCCGCTGACCGGCAACGCATTTGCTTCCAACTATTCGATCGCAATCATTGGGGGCGATGCAGGTGCTTCCCCAGCTGCATTGCCGTTGGCACTGGTCGGCTGTTGTTTGGCCTGCAAGTCCGCCGCGTTGGACCGCACGAGTTTTCCGTCGTTGTCGTAGATCAATGTCGCGCCCTCGAATAATGGCATCGGAACCCGCATGCCGATCTCACGCGCTTTTCGGAAGCTGATCGCCACGTCCGGTGGCGAGACGATGCCGACCCGCAGCTCGCCGACGCTGCGCTGTTTCTCGATGACGTCGATGGCATAAAGTGCGGCCTGATAGGCGTTGCTTTCAAAGCTGACGCCTACGGATAACGCAGCCGTGTTGTCGCCGGCCTGCACAACATCGGTGACCGTGCTCAACACAGGCACGCGAAACGAGTGGGCATTTATGGTGGCGATCTCGTTGAAGACACTCGTGCTGCCCGTGATCCAAAAGATACTTTCCGTCAGATCCGGATCGTTTTTGCGCATGGTGCTGACGGTATCGCGCACCATTTGTGAAAGTTCCTCTTTGGCGTGCTCCGGCGTTTTCACCGCAAGATCGAACACGCGAATACCGCGCGCGCGGGCGAATTCAGCGGCCGGCTGAGCCTGCGTCTGGACTGCGCTGAGATTGCCAGCGTCGACCAGGATTGCGAAATTTTTCAACTTGGGACGCAACTGAAGAATGTATGACATTTGTGCGTCGATCGGCATGTTCAGCGACGTGAATGCGAAATTGGTGGCCGAGCCATGTTCATAGTCTTTCATCTGGCCGAGCAGCACGGGATCTTTCGAGCAAACCGATACAACGGGAAGGCGACCGCCCCGATACGCCGACCACAGCCACGCGGTCGATTCCGAGCCCATCGCCAGCACGAGGTCGTAGTTGTTCTGCTCAGCGAAATCTAACGCAGCCTTGCCGCGCAGCGGATCGAGATCGAATTTTTTGGCGGTGAATTCGGCATCGATGCGTTTGTCGGCGAAGATGCCGACGATCTTGGTGATCGCGGTATCGTACGCAGAGGACGCACGCGGATAGAGCACCAGCACATGTCGCAATGGCTTCGATGACAGCAATCGTTTGGGGCGGATGAGGACGGTATCCGGCATCCGGTCGGGGTGGCTGACCTGCCAGTCAACCAGAGCGTCGCTGCCTATCCTGAACCACGATGTGGCTTCGCCAGCAGTGCCTGCAGCCGCAAGTGGTGTCGCAACTGCGGCCATCGCCAGCATGGTTACAGACACGAGCAGCCGTTTGCTCAAATTGCCAATGATGCGCATCACGCGAATTCTCCGTTACGGCGTTGTGTGGTCTCGGCTGGGTTGATGAAGTTGAAGGCGATCGCCAGTCCGATCATCACCACGCCGATCCAGCCGAGCACGGTCGGCGACGTGCCAAACGCCATGAACAATTGTCCGACAACGATTGGCCCGAGCATGTGTCCGCAGCGTTCGAGAAGGCGGTAGGCGGCCGCCGTCGCGCCGCGTCCGACCTGAGCTGCGATTGCGGTATCGGTAATGTGAGTGACCACTGGCGCGTTGATCATGCCGTGCGCCCAACCGATCAGTGCCGAACCGCCGATCAGCAAACTGGCCTGAAGATACAATGCATAAGCGCTTGAAACGACACTCGGGTTGCCGGCAACTGAAATGACCAACAGCCCTGCCGCCGTCAGCAACGCCCCCCAGATGAGTAACCTCCGGCACGCCTGCGTGCGGTCGGCGAGGCGGCCCGCGATCGCACTGGAAATGATGACGCAACCCGCATAGACCATCGTGATCTGTCCGATGTCTTCTTTCGCAAAGCCCATCGCGTGCATCATCAACGGCATCGCAAACAGGATCACGCCAGTCAACACAGCTTTGGCCGGAATGCCGATCAGCATGATGATCTGCAAGAATTGGGGATCCCGCAGCAAACGTATCGTTTCCACCCAGACGACCTTGAAGTTACCGTCGGCTGTGGCATCGACCGTGTCGTCCGGCAGCAGAAAGTAAGTATAGGCAATCGTTACCGCAGCAAGAATTGCACCGGTCGCAAACACGCCGCCGGAACCGATCTCGCCCGCTAGCAATGACCCGATCGCCATGCCCGAAATCATGCCGCCCTGGAAGCCGTACACGATGATGCCGTTGGCGCTGGTCCTGTTCTCTCGCTGCGATTTCGCCAGGATGTACGATTGGACGCCGATGAACAGGATGCCTTGACCAAGGCCGGTAACTGCGCGCGCGACAACGGCCATGTTGAATGTCGTCGTGAACGTCATGCCGAGCAATCCCGCCATGATGAGGCCAAGCCCACCAAGCACGAGGGCGCGCGATCCGACGCGTTTGCTGTAGTGGCCGGCCGGAACCAGCGCCAGGGCGAAGGATAGGTAGTAAGCCGTGAACGGCAACGCGACCGAGCCTACCGTGTCGCCGCCGGCACGGGCGAGATCGGCGATGATTTGCGGGAGGAACGCGTAACTGAGGTTGTCGACAAACACCGAGAGAAAAAATACGGGTTTGACGAAATCGAGTGCGAGTGCTTCGCGCCAATCGCTGCTCTCGCGTGAACCTGCTACCTGCGCCGCGCGCATCGCCTGTGCCAAATGCAGAAATAGGAAGGCGAACAATGCCGATGCCACGAACAGCGCCGCATAGTTCTTGACGTTGTGGGCGACCTGCCAGAATACGAAATTACGCGGCACTGATAGGATAACCATGGCTGCGCGCGGATGATTGGGCGGCGTCAGCATCGCCTGATAATCGGAATTGGCGCCGTTTCTGACCCAAAAATTGTTGATGCGGCTGCGGTCTGTATGAACTGCGATGCGCCCGTTGATCGTGATGCCGATCGCGCTGATCTCAGGGTTCAGCATACGATAGTTTTCGAGAACGTCGTCGAGGCCGTCGATCTGATCGAACTGCAGGCCATATTGCGGGATGTCGTCCAGGCGCTGGCCAAGACTGTCCACCAGCGCGCGACCTTTCGATTCCGCACCGTTGGTGAAGAGGGAGATCATCGTTGCGATGATGGCAACCGCAACTACCATGAACGTTCCCGTGAACGCCAACGCGATCGGTTTGCTGTTGACGGGGCCGACGCGGCCGGATCGGAGAAACACCACCCAGCCAAAACCAAGGGACGCCAACAGCGCGACGAGAATATTCATGCGAAATTCGCCGACCAGTCGCCGGTCGATTTCCAAGCGATCCATCGTAACGACCAGGTTGCCGACCTGCTCGAACTTGTTTCGCAATGGCAAAACGATTTGCATGACAGCATCTGATCGCCGCACTTCGAGCGCGTCGCGCGTCATTGGCGATGGCGGCAGTGTGCGAAGTTTGGTGTCTCCTGCGCTGAAGATCATTTCACCGTCGCCGAGCTCGACGATCATGGAAATCAGCGTGCGGTCTCCTTCGATCATCGAGTTGGTCAATTGATTGAAGCCGGTATATTGCCGCAGTGGCAGGCCCGGCCGCAGATAGGTTTCCAGCGGACTACGGATCAGTTCGGCCTGGGCGAGGCTTTTATCCACGAGCAACTGTTCATATGTGCGCTTGGTCGTGCCGTAGGCGATATAGATCAGCAGCAGCACACACAGTAGCGATACCATGAACATTGACGTCGAATCGATGACTCGGCGGATCGTCGCGTTGTCGCGCGTAACTTCGCTCATGAGTGCAAGTCCCGGTTCGGGTAATCAAACGATTGAAAAAAATTTTCCACCGAACTGTTTCGGCCGTTGAACATGGTGGCCGCCCGATCGGCGAAGATTGAAAGAATGAGATCGTCGTAGCTCATGTCGTAGCGTGGCAGGCCGGCGCAGATCAGGCTGGTCGATTTTGTTGTCGGGGCGGCGAGGTCGGGTTTTGGATTTGCTTCGAGAACGAACAACCGGCCCTTGTCGTCGGCGCGGACATCGAGCCTCACCAAAGTTTGCAGAGGCGTCTTTGCATAGACGGCGCGCGCGATATCTTCGAGTTTGGAGACCACCACTCCATCGACAGCGGAGACCAGCGGCCGGGTTCGCGCGGCCGTAATGGGCTGCAGATCCATCGACGTGAAGATATGTTCACTCCTCCCGAGTTTGCGTTCGATTGCCGAGAACGCGAACGGCATA
>JANXYD010000123.1 GCA_025350265.1 Hyphomicrobiaceae bacterium
CGGATGCTCGAAGGCGAGCAATTCGGCATGCAAAGCCTGGCGATCGAGCGCCGCAAGCGCTGCCTGGGATTGCGGACCCAACTTATGGATACGGGTCTGGAAGCCGGTGGCATAGGAAGCATCGCCGAGCAGGGGATGGCCGATGTGGGCCATATGCACGCGAACCTGATGCGTGCGGCCGGTTTCCAAGGTGCAGCGCACCAGCGCGGTAGCGGCAATTCCGGGGGCTGCGGAGCGCGGATAGCGGTCGGCGGTTTGGTAGCGGGTCGCGGCGTGCCGGCCATGCTCGTCGCGGACCACGGCCATGCGCGTGCGGTGATGGATCTTGCGCCCGATCGCCCCTTCGATGCGGCCGGCACCGGGTTCCGGGATGCCCCAAACCATTGCCGCATAGCCCCGCTCGAGGCGGCCGTCGGCACCGTGCGCTGCGAACTGCTCGGTGAGGCTGTGATGGGCGACATCGGTCTTGGCGATGACCATCAAACCGCTGGTGTCCTTGTCGTGACGGTGCACGATGCCCGGTCGTCGCACGCCGCCGATGCCCGACAGACTGTCGCCGCAGTGGGCGATAAGCGCGTTGACGAGGGTGCCGGTAGCGTGCCCGGCGGCAGGGTGCACCACAAGGCCGGGCGGCTTGTCGATGACGATCACGCTGCGGTCTTCGAAAATCACATCGAGCGGGATATCCTCGCCCAGCGGCACCGGCGCTTCCGGTTCAGGCACCGTGACGGAAAAGACATCGCCGGGTTTGACCCTGAGGCCGGGGACTTCTATCGTCGCGCCATCGAGGCGACGCACGGCACCCTCGCGGATCAAGGTCTGCAGGCGCGAGCGGGTCAAGTCGGGCAGCGCGCGCGTCAGCACCACGTCGATGCGCTGGCCGGCACTGTCGGTGTCTACAACCACGAGCTTGTCGTCGGGCAGGGTCGTCATTGCGTTTGGGTATCCTGATCCTGCATGACCGTAACTTCTTCGCGCGAATCTGAGCCGACGCCGCCAACGGCAGCCGAACCTGGTGCGGGAGCGTTGCTCACCGACGAGCAAATTCGCTGGCTGCGACGCGCCGTCGTCGGCATGACCGCGGTGCTGGTGGCGGGGATCGCGCTTCTGATCGGCCGCGTCATCTATCTCGCGCGCCCGGCCGCAACGCAAGCGGGATCGGCGGCGGCGGGTGCGGCCGCGCAATTGCCCTTGCTGCCGGAGGTTCGATTGGCGCTGCCGGCGGGAGCGGTGGTGAAGGGGATTTCAGCGACCGGGAGCCGGCTGGCGATCACGCACGCGGCACCAGGCGGCAGCGGCGAGGAGATCTCGGTGCTGGACCTGACGACGGGCAAGGTGATCAGTCACGTGACGATCGAGCGGGCGAAATAGCGGGCTTCCGCGAAAAATGTGTGTGCGGTTTTCTGATTCACTTCAAACTGGAACGACACGAGCGGTTCGGCTGGAAGCTGCGGGGCGGGAATGGTGCGAACGATCGATGCGCTGATCGGCTATTGCCTGAACGCCGCGCAATGGCTGGCGTTGCCGGTCACGGCGTTGCTGTTTTTGCAATGGCCGCTGCGGGAACTGATCAAGGCCTATTCGCGCGAAGCCAACGACCTCGGTCAATGGCTGTTCGCGCTGTTCATCGCCGCCAGTGTCGTGGCCGCAACGCGGGCACAGGCGCATCTGGCGTCCGACGCGCTGGCGCGGCGATATGCAAGGGCGACACGCGCTGGCATCGCCAAGGCCGGCGTCGTGCTGGCAGTGTTGCCGTGGGCGGTGTTCGTGTTGTGGTCGTCGGGAGCTGCAGTGCGTGGGTCGGTGCTGGGGCTGGAGCGGTTTCCCGATACGGGCAATCCCGGATATTTCATCGTCAAGCTGGCGCTGTGGCTGCTGCTGGCGATGATCGTGCTGCAGGGCGTCGTCGATCTCGGCCGTCGGACGGCCAAGTGGCGCGGTGGGCGTGATCCGTCATGAGCGTCGCGGGCTTCGGTCTGGCGTTGCTGGCGTTGGTCGCGGTTGTCGTTGTCACGACGGGGTTGCCGGCCTACGTCACGCTGCTTCTCGGCGCGGTGCTTGGAGCAGCGCTCGGCCTTGCGACCGGTGCGGTGACGGTGGATCTGCTGGGCGCGCTGCCGGGTCGGCTGATCAACCTGCTGGAAAACGACCTGCTGCAGGCGTTGCCGCTGTATCTGTTGATGGGCGCGCTGTTGCAGCGGCTGGGACTGGCTGCGGCGATGTTTCGATGTTTCGCGTGGCTGGCCGGGCGGGGGCCGGCGGCACCTTCGATGGCCGGCATCGCGCTCGGCGCACTGCTCGGGCCGATGAATGGATCAGTGGGGGCGAGCGTGCTGGCTGTCACGCGCACGGTCGGGCCGTCGTTGGTCAAGGCCGGTGTGGCGGGGCCTGCGCGCGAGGCGCTCGTGGCGGTCGCTGGCACGCTCGGCGTGGTCGTGCCGCCGTCGCTGGTGCTGATCCTGCTCGGCGATGCCTTGCTGACGGCACATACGATCGCCGCCAATGCAACCGGACGCACGGGCCGCATCATCAATACGCAGGACCTGATGCGCGGCGCGCTGCCGGCGGCGGCGCTGTTCGTGCTCGGCGCGATCGGCGTGGCGTGGTGGGTCGGACGCCGCTCGGGCGAGGCAGCCAACGTCGTTGAAAAGCCAAGCAGCGGGGATGTGATGACCACGGGGCTGGCGTTGCTGGTGATCGTGGGCTTGCTCGGTGGGGTGGCGGGTGGCCTGTTCTACGCGGTCGAGGCTGCAGCCACCGGCGCGGTGTTGCTGTTCGGCTGGGCGTTGCTGGCCGGCCGGTTGCGGGCCGGCGCGTTGGAGCGTGTGCTGGCAGAAACGCTGGTTTCGACCGGCGTGCTGTTTGCGCCGCTGCTGGCCGCGACGACATTCACGCTGGTGCTGCGGCTGCTCGGCACCGACAAGCTGGTGGAGGGGTTCATCACCGGCTTGCCCGGCGGACCGTCGCTGGTGATCGGTGTGACGCTTGGTGTCATCGCAATGTCGGCGCTGGCGCTGGATGCCTTCGAGATCATTTTTGTGGTGGTCCCGATTTTGGCGCCGCCCGTGTTGATGCGGGTGCCGGACGCGGTGTGGGTGGGCGTGGCGGTTCTGCTCGCGTTGCAGGCGAGTTTTCTGCTGCCGCCGTTCGGCACCGCGCTGATGCTGGCGCGATCGAGCTTGCAGACCGGTGGCGGGCTTGGCGCGACAGTGCGCGCGCTCATGCCCTTCTTGGCGATGCAGATTCTGGTGCTGGCGCTGGTGCTGGCGGTGCCGTCGCTGGTGCACGTGCTGGAGCCGGCTGTAACAGCCGCGAACACGCCGGTCGCACTGAGCCCGGCTGCGGCCGAGCAACGCTTGCGCGAGATGATGGGTGGGCAGGGCCTGCCCGGCGCACTGGCTTTGCCACCGATGCAGGTGCCGGGACGGCGGTGAGTGGGCGTCGCAAAAGGAGGGTGTATCGCGCTGCGCTGCGACCGCGTTCATGTGGATAACGCGGCTCTGCGTCGGAAATATCAGGTGCGCTGAAACCGTACTCTGATATTGCGCATGGAGCTTAACTTGTTTCGCGTCGAGCGACCCGCTGGTGTGCCTTTCGGGAGCTGCCGCCTTGACCCTGATCTTGATCTTTGGACCGCTGGTTTTGCTGGCGGGATTGCTGCTTTATGCCGGGCTGCGCATGGCGCCCCACAATCGTTGGCGTAGTGCAGCCAACATCTGCGCGGGGCTGATCATCACGGCGTTCTGCGGTTCGATGCTGTGGCCGTTCAGTCCGTCGCGTCTGGCCATCGTCTGGTACATGCAAAGCGAAATGGGTGCGGCTGTCGTCGAACGCGACGCAGCGCTCAAAGAGTTGTCCGAGGCACGTTTGCAGCGGCGTGCGGAAGAAACCAGGCAGCATGTCGCCATGGACGCGATTGAGATGGCAGTCGCGCGCCTGCAGCAGCATTATCAGGTGCAGACGGGGCGTCCCGTG
>JANXYD010000441.1 GCA_025350265.1 Hyphomicrobiaceae bacterium
CGCCTTGGCCTCGGCCTCGGTTGCCGCCAGCGGTTTTTCGCATAGGATGTGCTTGCCGGCATCGGCAGCTCGGATCGTCCACTCGGCGTGCAACCCATTCGGCAGCGGATTGTAGATAGCGTCGATGTCGGGATCGGCAAGCATCGCTTCGTAGCTGCCGAAACTGCGTTTCAACCCGGTATCTAAAGCAAATGCGGCGGCCTTCTCAATGGTGCGGCTGGCCACCGCCGTGACGCGCACGATCTCGGAGGACGCCACGCCAGTGATGAAATCGCGCGCGATCTTGGCTGACCCCAGAACGCCGACGCGAATGGGCAATGCGGGTCGTGACATGATCATTTCCTTGTCATTCAACGTGATGAAATAATTCTTTGCATACTGGTGCGGCAGTCGTCACGCTCGAAATCCGGGGGCGGGCGGCGATTTGGATTTGCATTTTTCATGCGTTGAATCTGCCAAAGCCCACCTGCGTATCGCCCCATGTGCGGGTGTCCACGTGCGTGAATCCGGGCGGCCAAATGACTTGTGTGCCGGCGCGGTCTTCGAGCACGCAGATGGCGCCGGGGAGAAGCCAATCGCCTGATGCGGCTGACACCAGCGCCTTGGGGCCTAAGCCGTAGTCGTACGGCGGATCGGCGAATAGCAGTGCGTAGCCGGCATATTTGCCGGCGGGGCCAAGATCGGTGGCGTCGCGGCGGAAAATCTTGGTGATGCCGGTGAGGCCGAACGTCTCGACGTTTTCGCGGATGGTGCCGCGCGCGGACGCGTCCTCCTCCACGAACATGCAGAAGCTCGCGCCGCGCGACAGTGCCTCTATGCCGAGTGCGCCAGTGCCGGCGAACAGGTCGAGTACCTTCGCGCCCGCCAGCGTGAAATCCGGGATGCCGTGGGCGAGGATGTTGAAAACGGATTCGCGCACGCGGTCGGATGTGGGGCGCGTGGTAGTGCTTTTCGGTGTAGCAAGGGCGCGTCCGCGAAATTTGCCTCCGACAATGCGCATGATTTTTGGCTCATTTTTTCCTTCTCCCTGTCGGACTGGCGACGGGGAGAAGGGAAGTTCAGGGCTTCGGTCGGCGTGGCTTTTGCGGTGGCGTTGCCGGCTCGGGTTCGGGTTCAAGGTGGAATTGTTTGGTCAGTTCGGGGCCTAACTGGTCGGCGAGGACGCGGCGGCGAATGCTGTCGGCCTGGCCTTCTTCGAGGTCGAGCAGTTGGAAGGGGCCATAGGAAACGCGAATGAGACGGTTGACCACAAGTTCGAGGCTGCCGAGAATGTTGCGGACTTCGCGGTTCTTGCCTTCGCGCAGGCCAAGCGTGAGCCAACTGTTGCGGCCTTGGCTGCTGTCGACGGTGGCTTCGATCGGGCCATAACGCACGCCGTCGACTTCGATGCCGTCCTTGAGCGCATCGAGCCGCGCTTGGGTGATCGAGCCGTGCGCGCGGACGCGATATTTGCGCAGCCAGCCGGTGGATGGCAATTCCAGGTGGCGGGCGAGTTCGCCATCGTTGGTCAGCAGCAACAGCCCTTCGGTATTGAAATCGAGGCGGCCGATGGAGACGACGCGCGGCAAGTCGGGCGGCAGGTGATCGAAGACGGTGGGGCGGCCCTCCGGATCTTTGTGGGTGGTGACGAGGCCGCGCGGCTTATGATAGCGCCAGAGACGGGCGGGCTCGGCATCGGGCATCGGTTCGTCGTCGACGACGATGCGATCGCGCGGGCCGACATCGAGCGCAGGGGAGGCGATCTTGTTGCCGTTGACGGTGACACGCCCTTCCTCGATCCAGCGTTCGGCCTCGCGGCGCGAGCACAGGCCGGCGCGGGCCATGGCTTTGGCGATGCGCATGAGTTCGGTCGGACGGCCGGAAGCAATGGGCTTGGGCGGGCCGGAAAATTTGCGCTTCGTGGTGTCGGCGGGAGCTTCACGACGCGGCACGCTCGCGATATTCGCGACAGGCACGGCCTTCGGCACGGCGTTTGGCCGTACGCGCTTGGTCCAGCGCTTGGCACCGTCGCGCTTGCCGTCGTTCGGTTTGCCGCCGTCCTTGCCGGCGATGGAGCCGCGTGCTTCGGGGAAGTTGGCGTCGAGGCGGCTGTGGCGCTTGCGGACCGGTTGGCCGGAGGCGGTTTTGCCGTCCGTCGGCAGTGGCTTGCCGCGGCGTTGACCAAATGTGGGTTTGCGCATGATATGAACCGGACGGAAGAAAAAAGGCCCCCTCACCTGCCCTTCGGGCATCCTCTCCCCAAGGGGAGTGGACAAAAACGCGAAGTCTGACGTCTTGGCCTTCTCCCATGGGGAGAAGGTGGCCGAAGGCCGGATGAGGGGGCCTTCGATCTGGTGCCGGCGACCGTTTTGCGGCCGGCAGAGCCTCGAACAGGATGTGCTTATGACACCGGCTGGGCGGCAAAGCTATATGGAGTTGGCGCTCGAAGAGGCTCGCCGCGCGGAAATGCGCGGCGAGGTGCCGATCGGGGCTGTCATCGTGGATGCGGGGGGCGTGGTGGTGGGACGCGGCGGCAACCGCACGCGCGAACTGTGTGACCCCACCGCGCACGCCGAGATCGTGGCAATGCGGGCGGCGTGCGCTGCGGTCAAATCGGAGCGGCTGCCGGAGTGCGATCTCTATGTGACGCTGGAGCCGTGTCCGATGTGTGCTGCGGCGATTTCGTTTGCGCGGGTGCGGCGGTTGTATTTCGGGGCGGCCGATCCGAAGGGCGGCGGGGTGGAGAACGGCGCGCGCATCTTCAATCAGCCGACCTGCCACCACGCGCCCGAGGTTTACGGGGGGCTTGCTGAGACCGAGGCGGGGCTTTTACTGCGAGCTTTTTTTTCGCGGAAGCGCGGGGCTTGAGTACAGATTTGGCGGCTCGTTGCTTGTTGCCAGGCTTTTTGAGCCGCTTTTTTATGGGCTTCAGGCGATCGGCCGGCTGCATCGGCAGGATGCCATGCTTGGTGAAGAGCGCGCCCAAAGCCTCCCAGTCACGCACGACGGTGCGATAGATCCAGCGATAGCCGTAGTTGGTTTCCGCGAGCGCTGCGGCGCGATCCCAGCCGATGAATTCGCTGGCGGCGTTCAGTTCGAGCCAGCAGACGACGAGATGCACATAGGTTTGCTCATAGTTGCGCGCGCCGTCGGGCAGCCGCGTCGGGGCCTTCGGATAGCGGCGCACCAATTCATCGAAAAACGGGGCGACGGGATCGTGGTCGACGCCGCCCAGACGCCAGAGATACCAATGCATCTGCTCATGCAAATAGGTGGCCAGCAGATGATCCTCGCTTTCGGCGAAACGGGTGCCGAGGGTGAGGATCGGGTGGCTGTGGGTGGTGCTGGCGGGCACGATGCGGACGTGACGGGTGTATTCAAAGCGCGCCAAGTCGCTGTGCCGGCCGCGCAACGCAACCAGCCACGCGCGCACGCGTTCGGCGGCACGCTGGGCTTCCTCGATGTCGACGTCGATGCGAAATCCGTCTGAATCCGTTGCCGTGGCCGGCAACAAACTCGACATTTGCAATTTCGCCGGGCGCCGCTTTGCCCCAGCCTTTGCCATCCATTCAGTCCTTCAAAACAAGCCCCCTCATAATGGAGTTGAGCTGGATGGAAAGGCCAAAAAACGCGGCGTGTGGACAAAAATTTTTATGCCATGCTTTTCAAGGCGCGACGTTCAGCCCCGATGCGCGTTGCAGGTGGCTTTCGAGCGCGCGCTTGAGTTGATCCTTAATGGGGGCCGAGGCCGCGAGAATTTCGCGAAACTTATGGAAATCGAGGACGGAGAAAGTATCGACCGGACACTCGATCAAGATGTCGGGCCGGCCGGCCTTGAGCTTTTCGCGAACAATGGAGCGCTGCAGGATTTGCGACGAGGTGGCCATGACTTCAGTCGCGGAGGGCTGTGAAACGGGGGGCATGACGGCATCGGCTGATGTGGCGGTGGTGACGGGGACGGCACCGGAAACATCGATGGCGACGGTTATCGTGGGCCGTGCACCGGCGTCTTTGAGGAAAACGTCGAAGGGCAGTGGATTGACGAAGCCGCCGTCGACCATGGCGCGGCCAGCCATCATCACAGGGGCAAACAGCACCGGCAGGGCCATGCTGGCTGCCACGGCCGTGCGCAAGTCGCCGGAGGCGTGCACGACCTCGAACTGACCGTAGAAATCGCAGGCGACGGTTTGCAACGGGATTTGCAATTGCTCGAATGTGCGCGGCACGCCAGTGGGTAAGAGGGCGTCCAGCAGCAGATTGGCGTCGAGCAGCGCATTGCGCAGGGGCAGCACGCTAAGCAGGCGCGATATGGGGGTGGTGCGGGCGGCAAAAATCTGGCGCAGCATGTCGAAGCGCTGGGCGAGGATTTCTTCGGCATGGGCGCGAATGACGCGTGCCGACATGCCGGATGCGTAGGCGGCACCGAACAGCGCGCCGATCGATGTGCCGGCGATGCGGGCGGGGCGGAGGCCCAATTCATCGAAGGCTTCGAGCGCTACGACGTGCGCCAAGCCCCGCGCCCCACCACCGCCAAGCGCGAGAGCAATGGCGGGCGCGTGATCGGGAGGGCTGGCATAAGCCGGTTTGCGCTGTTCAGGTGCAGGAGGCATTGCGGGACCGTGTATCTGGATGATGTGGGCGCACAGGACGGTGAACCGCCGCGCGCGCCTGACATACTGTCGGACCAATTCAGGCTCTATCGGGGCTGCGCGTCAACGGGGCAGCGCCTCCCGGGACAGCTCAAAAATGTGGCTTGATTGACTCACTCGCCGGGCAGAGCGAGCCAATGCGCGCCGTCCGCCGCATCCGAGACGACGATCTGGCCGGCTGCAGGTTCTCTAATTGATTGTTTTGTATGCGTAATTAAGTTCTCTTCGCGCTGTCGTTGCATTCGCGCCACAGGGTACGGTGAACGGCAGCGCCAGGGGGTGGCGGTGTTTGCGGGCCTGCCGACTCAATTTATAGCCAACTCCAGTAGCAGTGCGGCAGGGCCTTCCAAGGCACCATCGCTGGTCAAGCCGACGTCTCAGATCGCGATCACGGTCATGACAGAGGTACCAGCGCGGCAGGAAGTTTAGCCCGGCGCTCGTGAGTAGCCGCATCCATCAGTAAATCGTTGCGTCCCCCAAAGCGCGTTCAATCCACGACGTAAGCGCACACGCGCGTGCGTGCGTCTCGGATCGAACGCGAGCAGTCGCCGGGCTGCGCGTGAACACTTCCTGCTTTTGATCCACTCATTGGAGATACCTCATGAAAGAGGGACTTATGAAGAATACAAGCATCACCGCAATAGCGGTTGCTACCGGCATGCTGCTGAGCATGGGCGCTGCCTTCGCTGCCGATCTTGGTGGCAACTGCTGCGCCGATCTTGAAGAGCGAATTGCTGAACTCGAAGCGACGACTGCTCGCAAGGGCACACGCAAGACCTCGCTCGAAATCTGGGGTTCGATCAACAAGATCGTCGTCGCCTGGGATGACGGCATCAACCACAACGTCGCGCTTGGCATGGACAACGTCAACTACTCGACCCGTTTCGGCTTCCGCGGCAACGCGAAAATCCGTTCGGACCTGTCGGCTGGTTACTCGATCGTCGTCGAGCAGAGCCAAGGGATGCGTTCGACCAACCTCAGCCAGACTTCGGTCAATTCTGGTGCTGGCAATCCCGCGGCGCTTGCTACGCAGTTCGGCACTAACGATTTCAAGAACGACGCTGGCATCACCATGCGTGAAGCAAATTGGTGGCTCGAAAGCACGCAGTTCGGTCGTATGACTGTCGGTCGCTTCATCGGCGGCGCTGGTCCCCAGGGTCAAATCGATCTCGCCGGCATCGGCCTGACAGCTGCCAGCGGTTCGTTCTCACTGATCGGCTCGGGCCTGAACTTCCGCACCAATCAGGCCGTAGGCACGCCCGCTGCAGGAGCAACTGTTAACGGCAGCGCAAACGCTGGTATCGCTCCGACGAGCAGCTTTACCAACTACAGCATCGCCAACACGACGGACAACGCTGGTGAATACTCCTCGCGCCAGAATGGTGTGATGTGGAACTCGCCGGTTCTCGCCGGCTTCACCGTTACTGCCAGCTACTCCGGTTCGCTGGAGCAGGACAACATTGCCATTAACACAGCTGGCACAGCGCTCGCTGGCGTTGGTCCGCTCTGGGCAGTTGGCTTGAAGTATGCTGGTGAATTCAACGGCGTCCGCCTCGCTGCAGCCTACGGTCACGAAGACGCGGTTGATGCGAACTTTACGTCGACGATCAGCACCAACGGAACGTCGATCCGTCCGCACACCACCAATGACGGCGTGTCGCTGTCGTTGATGCATGTGGCGACCGGCCTGTTTGGTCAGGGCTTCTACAACGAATACACCCGTGGCCATGACTTGTTCACCTCTGCTGGTGCCGCATCTTCTTACAGCGCGACCGGAGCGACCAAGGATACTGCGAAGCAGTGGTTGATCCAGGCTGGTATCACCCGCAACTGGTTCGGCCTGGGTAACACCGCGCTTTATGGCGAATACGGTCAGACCAAGAACGGTTACAACACAATTGGTCTTGAGCGTGCTCAAGGCGCCTTCTACAGCGCTACCCTCGGTGGCACTGCTTACACCGGCGATGTGACCGATCAGAAGGTCTGGGGCCTGGGCGTTGTGCAGAACCTCGATGCGGCTGCAATGGAGCTGTATTCGGGCTATCGCAACTTCAGCCTGAAGTCGGACAACTGCACGGCTGCTGGCGGCTGCAAGGACATCGG
>JANXYD010000452.1 GCA_025350265.1 Hyphomicrobiaceae bacterium
CCCCAGTCAAATGCGGCAACGTTGCTGCGCAGCTTGGTGACGGGCATGCCGACCACGACCATGTTGGCAAGGTCGACAACAGCCGCGCATTCGATCATCGCGCCAGACTGACCGTTGACCAGCGTGCCGGCGGCGTATCGCAGCAGCCCATAGCTGGCGTTGGGGGCTTTTTGTGGTTCCCACGCAATGAGCTTTGGCTTGCCAGGGCCCAGCATTTCCAAGGCCACGCGCAAGGCTGGAAATTGCGGATGCGTGGCCGTGAACTGATCGCCGCTCGTCAGAACCTGCCACCCTTCGGTTCCAGCTTCGGCGACCGGGGTTTCTTCTCGTTGTGGTTCGAGCCCCAGTCGCGCCAAGGCCTGCAAGGTTTCGCGGTGGCGCAGATCCAAGCCGAGCGCGCGCGAGTAAGCCGCAACCGCTGCGTCCCGGTCGCCGGCGGCTTCCTTCAATTCGCCTTGCGCCCAGAACGCATCCGCGGTGACCGGCTCCAGCCGGAGCGCCCGTTCGACATCCTTTTCACCCAGCTCGACCTGCTGGTTTTTGATATAGGTCCAGGCGCGAAATGCGTAAGCGCGGGCGGATCGCGGCTCCAGTTCTACGGCGCGGGAAAGATCGGCCAGGGCATCGTCCGGCAGATCACTCATGGCGCGTGCCACACCGCGTCCGATGTAACCTTCAAGCGAGCGCGGGTTGAGTTCGATCGACTTCTCGAAATCGGTCAGGGCGGCGCGGACATTGTTCGCGGCGATGTAGGCGCGGCCACGGGCGACGTAGTCGTCGACACGGCGCGCGTCGAACGCCAGCGCCCGGCTCAGGTCTTCGACGGCATCGACGGGCAGTGACAGCAGCATGTCGGCTTCCGCACGATTGCGATAACTTTGCGCAAACGCCGGATTGATCGTGACAGCGCGGGTGAAGTCGCGCACCGCAGCGTGAACCTGGCCGGCGGTCAACCGGGCGCGGCCACGGCCGTTGAGCGCCGCGGGGTTTTGCGGTGACAGTTCGATGGCGTGCGTAAAGTCGGCTACGGCAGCATCCAGTTGTCGAAGCTTGAAATAGGCTGCCGCGCGATTGCCGAAAGCAGCCGCAAGCCCCGGAGACAACAGGATGGCGCGGTCGAAATCCTTGATCGCTTCCTTGACCGCATCCGGTCCCTGGTTGAGCGTCAGCAGCAGGTTGCCGCGGTTGACATAGACGGCGGCATATTCGGGATAGATGGTGGCGGCTTTATTGAAATCATCCAGCGCGGCCTTGAAGGCGCGCCGCTTCATGGAGGCGACGCCGCGTTCGGTCAGCAGCACAGCGCGCCGATCGTTGGAAACGGAGCTGTCTTCGAGCGCGCCGGAGTAGAGGATGGTTGCCTGCTCAAAGTCGCCGCGCTGCAGGGCTTGGGCCGCGTCCTGAGCCATGGTCGCGGACGCCGCACCCTGGGCATGGCCACGCGGCGGCAATAGCAGATGCTGTGCCAAAACCAGCGCAAGCACTGGGGCCAACCCGCGTCCGCCGCGTGGCGGTCGGCGCGAGGTGCGCAATTGAGACGATGGCGTCATGCGGTCATCCGGCGTTATGCACTTTCTGTACGCGAACGTTTCAGGCGTTTTCTAGGCGTCGAGGGACGACCACGCCGGCAGCATACAGGTTTTCACCGTCGCCGTCAGCGCGTAGTCATATGCCATCGATTCGGGCTGGCCACCACACGCCCGCCGTCCGGGGTGTCATATGAACCGGCCGATTGTGTCTCCCTCTTTGCGAGGCGGCGCTCTATGATCAGGGTATCGAACATGAGGGCAACGCGATGCGATCGAGTTTCAGACTGTTGGCAAGTGTCATGGCTGTGTGCGCTGTTGTGAGCGTACGGTCGGCCGTGGGCCATGCCGCCGACGCGGTCACGGTGGCGGCGCTGAGGTTCGTGTCGTCGGGGCCGATCTTCATCGCCAAAGAGAAAGGCTATTTCGCCGCCGAAGGCCTCGACGTGACCTTGAAATTTTTCGACGCTGCGCAACCGGTGGCGGTCGCCATCGCTTCGGGGGACGCGGATTTCGGTGCGACAGGGTTCACGGCGGGATTATTCAATATCGCCGGAAAGGGCGCGGTGAAGGTCATCGGGGCGCAGTTTTCGGAGGTGAAAGGCTTCGAAGGCTCGGCGCTGCTGGTATCGCGAAAAGCAGCGGAGGCTGGACTTACCGAGTTAGGCAAATTGGGCGGCCACTCGTTCGGGCTGACCCAGACGGGCTCGTCGTTTCACTACATGATCGGACGCATGGCTGAAGCTGGTGGTGTCGACGTATCGGCCATCGCGCTCAAGCCTTTGCAGTCGGTGGGCAATGTCGTCGGCGCGCTCAAATCCGGCCAGATCGATAGTGCGATCCTGCCGTCATTCATCGCACGGCCGTTGCTGCTCAGCGGCGAGGCGAAGCTGCTGGCGTGGGTCGGCGATGTCGCGCCATATCAGGGCGGCGGTCTGTTTGCCTCACCCAAGGTGGTAGTCGAGCGTCGCGGCGTGATAGAACGCTTCGTGCGAGCCTATCAAAAAGGCATTGCCGACTACCGTGCGGCGTTCATCGAAAAAAGCGCGGCCGACGGCTCAGCCATCGAGATGATCCATCGTTACGTCTACGCCGACCAGGATGCGGCTGCCGCTGCTCCAAAAATCCGCGAGGGCGCACTGTTTATCGCCGCTGATGGACGGCTGGATGGCCGCGACGTCGCGCGCCAAGTCGAGTGGTATCAAGAGCAAGGGCTGGTCGATAAATCCGTCACAGCGCCAGCTTTCCTTGATTTTTCTTTTATCGCGGCGCTGCCGTGAAACGCCGGAAATTCGTGGCTTTCCCGGCGTCTGCACGGGCGTGCGCAGATCAAACCTCGCGGTCGTCGGAGGCGCGCGAATCAGCTAATGTGTTGATTCAACTGACGGAGACAAAACATGTCCGATCCCAAGACGGTGCTCATAATGCCCGGCAAGAAAATGTCGGTATCGCGTGTGGTCAAGCGCGCCGTGCAAATGGCCGTCGGTACGTTCCTCGGCGCGGTGACAATCGGCGCCGTCATGATCTTGAACGGCTTGCTGTCGGGTAAAGGATCGGTGCTGCAATGGGTGCACTATTGGTTGGCCTTCATTCAGCGGCCGGATATCCTGGTGACCATGTTGCTGACGGCGATGACGACGGTGTTGTTTATCTACTGGCAGCGCGACAAGGAACGCGGCCGTTGATCTGGACCGCTCAATTCGGCAGGCCAGTCTTCGGTTGTTGGTGTCAAACGCCCCCTGTCAGCTATGGCTTGTCTAGTTTTTGTGTCTATGGCACGACTTACCTATGACAACGCCTCAGGTACGCCGCTCGTTCGAGCCGGGTCATCATCGCAAATTCCTGGTGATCGCGGATGAAAGCCGCGAGGTCGAGAGTGCATTGCTGTTTGCGGCGAGCCGCATCCAGCGATCCGGCGGGCAGATCAAGATGCTGTATGTCGTTGAGCCGGACGCCCAATTCTGGGGCGGCGTGCGGCAAGTGCAGGTCGAGGAAGAGATAAACAAGGCCAAGGCCTTGTTCCGGCTGTTTCGGCGCAAGCTCGGCGTTGACGGCTTCGACGCGGTGGTCATTGAGGAGGTGATCGTCGAGGGCATGCGCGACGAAATGATCAAAGCCGAAATCGAGCAGGATCAGGATATTGCGGTACTTGTCCTTGGTGCGGCAGCGGATGCCAACGGACCAGGGCCGTTGATCGCCTCGTTGGTGGCGGGGGCGACAGCGGGAAAATTCCCTATCCCCATCACCATAGTGCCGGGAAATCTTACGATCGATAGCATCAAGAGCCTCGCGTGATCGTTCGCGGGCGTCCATGACGGCGGGGCGGCAGCTCGACACTTGCCGTCGGCGACGTTGTCTCTTATGTGCACAGTCTCATGTCCTGCGAACAGCCAACGGCGGCCTCACGACGCCGAGGAGCGAATTATGTTCATCCAGACCGAAGCCACGCCCAATCCGGTGACCTTGAAATTTATTCCCGGTCGTGAAGTCCTCGGCGATGGCACGATGGAGTATCGCGACCGCAGCGAGGCATCGGCCTCGCCGTTGGCGATGCGGATCTTCGACGTCGAAGGCGTGGCCGGCGTGTTCCTGGGCTCGGACTTCATCGCCGTAACCAAGGGCGATGTCGAATGGCAGCACATCAAGCCGGCGGTGCTCGGTGCGATCATGGAGCATTACCTGTCCGGCGCGCCCGTCATGGATGGAGATGGTGCACAGGAAACGGCCAATGGCATCTACGATCCGAAGGATGAGGAGACGGTCGCCACGATCAAGGAATTGCTGGAGACGCGCGTGCGCCCGGCGGTGGCCAACGACGGTGGCGATATCATTTTCCACGGTTTCCAGGATGGCGTGGTGTCGTTGCACATGCGCGGCGCATGCGCTGGCTGCCCGAGTTCGACCGCGACGCTGCGCAACGGCATCGAAAATCTGTTGCGCCACTTCTGTCCGGACGTGCAGGAAGTGCGCGCAGTTTGAGCCGCGCATGATCCATCGTCTTTAATTCGGAAGGGGGCCGGTGAAATCAGTTCCGGCCCTCAAGCACGTCTGCCCTCAAACACCCCGCACAGCCTTTGTCGCGGCTTAAGTCTACCACCCTCACGGAGAAACTTCGATGTCCCCCCGTCTCGATCCCGCTGCGCTGAAGCAATTGTTTCTGGAAGCTCGCACGCAAAACAAATGGCTGCCGAAAGACGTTCCCGATCCCCTGTTGCGCGAACTGATCGATGTCATGAAGATGGCGCCCACGAGCGCCAATTGTTCGCCGGCGCGCATCATTTTCGTCAAGAGCCGGGAAGCCAAGGAGCGGCTGAAGCCGATGCTGGCACCGGGCAACGTCGATAAAACGATGTCCGCGCCCGTGTCGGCGATCATTGGTCACGACATGGCGTTCTATGAGCGCTTGCCGCAATTGTTTCCGCACGCCGACGCCAAAAGCTGGTTCGTCGGCAAGTCCGAGCATATCGGCCTGACCGCGTTTCGCAACGGCTCGCTGCAGGGTGCCTATCTGATGTTGGCCGCCCGTGCGCTTGGGCTCGACATTGGTGCCATGTCGGGGTTCGACAACGCCAAGGTCGATGCCGAATTCTTCAAGGATACGACGGTCAAGTCGAATTTCATTTGCAATATCGGCTATGGCGATCCGTCCGGCGTGATGGCGCGCTCGCCGCGCTTCACGTTCGACGAAATGGCGATCATCGTCTGAACCAAGACGCGGGCCGCAGTGTCTGGGACGTGAAGCTGAGGCGCGATTTATTGACGTGAACGTACTCGCTTTCGATACCTGTTTTGGAACGGTGTCTGCCGTCGTGCGCTGGGATGGCGCAGGCGGAAACGGACTGTTGCAAGAAGCACAGGAAACGTTGGCGGTTGGGCATGCGGAACGGCTGTTGCCGCTGATTGACAAGGTCATGGCGGCGGCCGGGTTGCGCTATGCTGATCTCCATCGCATCGCGGTGACGGTCGGCCCGGGCAGTTTCACGGGGCTGAGGGTGGGCGTTGCCACGGCGCGGGCGCTGTCGCTGGCAACAGGACTGCCGGTGGTCGCCATGACCAGCCTCGCGGTCATGGCGGCTGAGGCCGACATGTTGCTCGGTGCCGTTCGCCATGGGCGGCCGATCGCCGTCGTCGTGGATGCCAGGCGCGAGGCCAATTACGTGCAGATTTTCGGCGCGCATTCAAACCAGCCGCTCAGTGAGCCAAAATTGATGACCTGCGCGCAAGCAGCGGCGGCATTACCTGCTGAAGCCATGCTGGTGGTTGGTTCGGGCGCGGCGGCGGTGGTGGCA
The DNA here is from genome assembly GCA_025350265.1 of Hyphomicrobiaceae bacterium. Classification (GTDB taxonomy): domain Bacteria; phylum Pseudomonadota; class Alphaproteobacteria; order Rhizobiales; family Hyphomicrobiaceae; genus JABFRJ01. The sequence goes on from JANXYD010000452.1 coordinate 5,816, forward strand.
TGCGTCCGACGCGGGGACGTAGAAGCCGCCCTTCCTGATCTGCAGCCACACGCACGGCATTTGGCGTTACTTGCACCTGTTCTTAAGCCGCTCGATCGTGTTAATCCTTTGTACCTTCGCGCGGCCGACGCAAAACCGTCCACCGCGCCATCCCTTGCCAGGAGAACCGGGCCATGACCGCGCCTGTCCGACCCGAGCGTAACTCAAAACACGTCAGCCTGTTGTGGGCGACGATCGAGCACGCCGACGATCTCGCCGGGTGCCATGCCGGGCTGTTCGACGAGCCATGGGATACGGCAAGTTTTCAGCAGTTCCTCAGTCATCCCGGTTCGGTGGCGTTGATCGCGCGGGAGGGCAATCCGCAGACCACGATCGGCTTCATCGTCGGACAACTGGCGGCGGATGAAGCGGAGATCCTGACGTTCGGTGTCGCCAAGGAGTGGCAGCGGCTGGGCATCGGGCGGCGGCTCATCGACGGCTTACAGCGGGCGGCAGCGCGCGGTGAAGCCAAAAAGCTGTACCTCGAAGTGGCGGAAGATAATCTGCCCGCATTGGTGCTCTATAGCCGCGTCGGCTTCAAGGAAGCTGGTCGGCGCAAGGGTTATTATAAGCGGGCAGCCGAACCGGCCGTCGATGCGTTGAACCTCGCGCTGCCGCTCGATGCGGGAAGTTGAACCTCGTCGACTGGTCGTACCATAAAGATTCCACCGCCGACGGCTCGGCAACTGTTTTCCATCGCACGCGTTCCTCCATGTAGTCATGGAGGACTTGATGCACCATATTTTCGTAAATTTGATCTTGATTGGGATGCTGAGCGCGCACTGGCCGGCGGTCGCGTTTGAGCATAGCGGCGGCGTGTCGAGCCCGACTGAGGGTAGTTCCGAGCCCGAGCCCAGCACGGGTCCCTACAACCCGTCGCCTTCCGACGAAGACTGAACTTGATCCAGTTAGTGCCTGTGGGCGCCATCTGTTTCGCCCAAACCAGAGTTTCGATCCCCCCTCGACGTCTCGCTCAGACAAGGCTACAGATGTTTTGGTGCAGCGCAGCATTCAACGTGCGCGGTAGGTAACCTGCTTGCAACATCTGTCGGTTATCAACCCGGATCGTCGAAGGCAGAGTGTGTGGAGTTGGCTCAATGACGTCGCCTATCAACGCGTCCGACCGGCAAGCGCAGAAGACCTTTTTCATCAAAACCTACGGCTGCCAGATGAACGTCTACGACAGCGAGCGCATGGGCGAAGCGCTGGTGGCTGACGGCTACACCGAAACAGCAGTGCTCGAAGACGCCGATCTCATCGTGCTCAACACGTGCCACATTCGCGAGCGCGCCGTCGACAAGGTGTATTCCGAACTCGGTCGCATCCGCGATATCAAGGAACAGCGCTTAGCCGCCGGCAAGTCAACCAGCGTCACGATCGCCGGATGTGTGGCACAGGCCGAAGGTGCCGAGATCGCGCGGCGGGTCGGTGTGGTCGATGTGGTGGTCGGGCCGCAAAGCTATCACCGGCTCCCGGCGCTGGTGCGCCAAGCGCGAACGGACGGGCAGATCATTGCCACCGAGTTTCTCGACAACGAGAAGTTTGACGCCTTGCCGGTTCGGAAGCGCGCGCGCAATACGGCGGCGTATCTGACGGTGCAGGAAGGCTGCGATAAGTTCTGTACCTTCTGCGTGGTGCCTTATACGCGTGGCGCGGAATTTTCGCGGCCGATGTCGCAGTTGCTCGACGAGGCGCTGAAGCTGGTGGCGGGCGGCGTGCGTGAAATGACACTGCTGGGGCAGAATGTGAATGCCTATCATGGCGTCGATGCAGCCGGCCACGAGGTCACGTTGGTCGGGCTGATCAGGGCTCTGGCTGCGATCCCCGAACTGGAACGACTGCGCTACACGACATCGCATCCGCGCGACATGCGCGACGACCTGATTGAACTGCATGCGACGGAGCCGAAGTTGATGCCGTATCTGCACCTGCCGTTTCAGGCCGGTTCCGATCGCATCCTGGCGGCAATGAACCGCAAGCACACGGCGGCGGATTATCTGGAGCTGGTGAGACGCATTCGCGCCAAAAATCCGGCGCTCGCACTGTCGACCGATATCATCGTCGGGTTTCCGGGCGAGACGGAGGCGGAATTCGAGGCCACGTTGGAAATGGTACGCACGGTTCAGTTCGCGCAAGCCTATTCGTTCAAATACAGCGCGCGCCCGGGCACGCCGGCAGCGACTATGGACGGCCAGCTCTCGGAAGCAGTCAAGACCGAGCGGTTGCATCGCCTGCAGGCCTTGCTGGCGGAAGCATCGACGCGCTTCAATGCCGGGTGCGTTGGCAAGATCTTTCCGGTGCTGTTTGAGAAGGCCGGGCGGCGTCCGGGCCAGTTGATCGGCCGCTCGCCGTATCTGCAGTCGGTCTACGCCGATGTCGATGTGGCAGCACTGGGTCGGATCATGCAGGTTCAGATTTCAGCGGCGGGGCCGAACAGCCTCGCTGGCGTGGTCTGCGCTTAAAGTGCTTCCGTTTCAGCTCGACCGTAGGCGTAGAGCCAGTCGAACTGCGTTGCCAGTATTGCGGCGGGCGTGACCTGCAAAACGGCGTTGCGCGCCATCGCCAGTGGCCCCGATAGATGAAATATCCGGCCATTGCGGATAGACGCCGACTGGACCCGCGCCACGCGGCGAAAGCGGCTGGCGTGGTAGTGCTCGAACGCCGAAACGAGATCGTCGGGAAAGGCCACGAGTGCAACGGCCAGTGCCGTCGCATCTTCGAGCGCCATGGCCGCACCCTGGGCGAAGAACGGCAGCATGGCATGGGCGGCGTCACCAACCAGCGCGATACGGCCACGGTGCCAACGCTCAAGCAGTATGGGCTGGGGCAGCGACCATGTGTGCCACTCCCTTGCCAGGCCGAGTGCATCGCGTAGGCCCGGCGCGAATGGCGCGACGGCACGCATGATGGTCGTAGCCTGGGCTGGCGTATTCCACTGGTCACCGGACCATGGCTCGCGGACGATCACGACGACGTTGAGCGCGCACCCAGCAAGCACGGGATAATGCACGACGTGCGCGCGCGGCGACAGCCACGCACCGACGACGGTGGTGTCGAGATCACCCGCGCGTTCGATCGGCAACACCGTTCGATAGGCGCAGTAGCCCGAATGTGCCGGCACGAAATCGGGTGCCACCACGTCGCGCGCCCGCGACCAGATGCCGTCAGCGCCGATCAGCGCCGCGCCCGCAGCGATTGCCCCATCGGCGAACGTTATGCCGATACTGTCGCGAGCAGACGTGTCGATCGTCGTCGGTGCGGCATTCATGCGGATGGAAATTGCCGGGTTGCGCTCGGCGGCGGTCAGTAAGGCCTGATGCAGGTCAGCGCGATGGACGGTCCAATAGGGCTCACCGCAGCGGGCTGCGATGCTGGCTCCGAGTGGCATTCGCGTCAGGCACAGTCCGCCAGCACCATCGTAGACCGCGAGCGCTGTCGGTGATGATGCACGCGACGCGAGGCTTGCTGCAACACCGAGGTCGGCCAAAACCCTAACCGCATTGGGTCCGAGCTGGATGCCGGCACCAACAATCGAAAACTCCGGTGCACGTTCAAACACATCCACCCGAATGCCGACGCGCGCCAGTGTCAAGGCGACAGCCAGCCCGCCGATGCCGCCGCCAACGACCAGGATGGGCAGCGGTCCAGTCACGTCAGATCAACCGGCCGCGTCGGCTGAAGCTACGATGGCACCGCGCGGATCGGTTTGATCGGCATGCAGGCGCGCATCGTGCACGTACAACGTCGAGCAATACGGGCACAGAATCTGCGTGTCCTGCCCCATGTCGAGGAACACGTGCGGATGGTCGAACGGCGGACGCGCGCCCATGCACTGCAATTCCTTGACGCCGACGAAAATTTTCTCGGCACCTTGGTCGTTGGCGAGATGGGGCGTGACGTGATCGGCCATCGGTGGCGGGTCCTGCGCAGAGTCAAAGTGCTATCGAGAAGTCTGTGAACCATAGCGCTGTGATCAGCTGAATGATAGGGGATGCGGCACGGCGGCTGGAATGCTGAATTGCAAATTCATCGGATTATGCCGCGAGATCGGAATCGCACTTGCAAATCTGAATCACACTAAGATTGTTCCGTGATCAAGCTGAATCCGGAACGACCCTATGCGCTGCGGAAGCAGTCGATCCGGAGACGAAACAATGCCTACCTTCGTGCACGACGGCATCGAGATCGCTTATATCGACGAGGGCCCGCGCGAGGGCGAGCCGATCCTGCTGATCCATGGCTTCGCGTCCAACATCGCGACCAATTGGACGCAGACGTTGTGGGTCAGGTTTCTGACGCGCGCCGGCCGCCGCGTGATCGCCATGGACAATCGCGGCCATGGTGGCAGCACCAAGTCTCATCGGACCGAGGATTACGGCTCGCCGCTGATGGCTGAGGACGCGCGGCGACTGCTGGATCATCTCGGCATTCAGCGTGCTGACGTGATGGGCTATTCGATGGGCGCGCGAATTACCGCATTTCTTGCATTGGCTCACCCACACCGCGTGCGGAGTGCAATTTTCGGCGGGCTCGGCATCAACATGGTGCGGGGACTTGCCGGCACCGGGCCTATCGCGCATGCGCTCGAGGCAGATAGCATGGACGACGTGACAAATCCGACGGCGCGCACGTTCCGGGCTTTCGCCGAACAGACCAAGGGCGACTTGAAAGCGCTGGCAGCCTGCATCCGCTCGGCGCGCGCGGTGCTATCGGCTGAAATGCTGGCCACGTTGCAGATGCCGGTGCTGGTGGCCGTTGGCACCGACGACGTGATCGGCGGATCGGCCACCCAACTGGCCGCGCTCATTCCGGGCGCGAGTGCACTGGAAATCGCCGGGCGTGATCATATGCGGGCGGTTGGCGACCCCAGTTACAAGCGCGGCGTCGAAGCGTTTCTGGCGGCGCGGCCCTGATGTGGTCTGCGGCGGTGCAAGCTGATCTTCACTAAAATAGCAATTTGAAAGTGCAATTCAAAAACCCTGAGGCTTAAGTATCCCGCGTATTGCTCGAAAATCACTGGGCAGGCGCGTTTATTTTCAGTCTTTGGTTTGAGATATGACACTTCGGACGCGTCAGGTTCAATTATTGTCCCGCTGGATCGTGACGCGTGGTCAAGGTCGGCGATCAAAAAAAATCGTGTCCGTGCTGGGATGTGTTCCCGGAGCCGTGCCATTTCTGGTCGGTTACAAACGCCAATTCGCGTCGCTGCCGGAGGCGCGTCGATCGATCGGAGAATATTCGGACAACGGCCATTCCACTCAGGCCGCCATCGATACCCATGTGGCATTGTCGACGGTTGCGCGGCCGAGCGATTTTGCGGCCTTCTACTATCTATCTCGTCACGCCGCATCGTTGCATCGCGTATTCGATCTCGGCGGCAATGTCGGCAATCTCTTTTATTATTATAAAAACTACCTGAATTTTGCCTCCGACCTCGAATGGCGCGTTTGGGATCTTCCGCGAGTGGTGGCTGCTGGACGTCGCATCGCCGCAGAGCGTCAGGCCACAGGATTGCTGTTCACGAACGAATTTGCCGATGCCAGTGGTGTTGATCTGTTGATCGCGTCGGGGTCCATGCACTACTTGGACACGCCGCTCGCCAGCATGATCGCCTTGCTGCCGGTCAAGCCCAGGTTCGTGTTGATCAATCGAACACCGCTTACGGACGGTCCGGCCTTCGCGACTATTCAGGACGCACCGACGTATCGCGTCGCATGCATGGTCGGCAACAAGACCGCTTTGATCGGCGCTTTCAAGGCAGCCGGCTACCGGCTCGTCGGCGATTGGGAGGTGGCCGAGCTTGCGCTCCAACTGCCGTTCCACACGTCGCATCCCGTGCTCAGCTACTCGGGCGTCATGTTCGAGTTGATGACTGAAAGCTGACGCGCTGGCATATGTATACACCAAACCCGATCCGGTCGGATCGGGTTTGGTGTGCATGGAATTCAGTCTTCAGACGTGGCAGCGCGCGCCGAGGTATTGATTGAGGAGCGTGTTGTAGCGATCGGCAACCGCTTTCGATGCGGCGTCGGACTTGCCGAATTTCGACTGTGCACCTTGCGCATCCATCTTATTGAGTTCGCCGCGAACGGACTGGCACGATTGGCCTGCAGGCAGCGGCCGTGCACCCGGATCGCCATTGCCACTGCCACCGCCCCCACCTTCGCAACCAGCGAGCAGAAGGGCAGCGATAGCGGCCGCTGATAACACGGAAACTGTACGGATCATCTCAAAGCATCCCTAGCGATAGAACAAAGAGTGCTTCCGGATAAAGTGGCTACCGGTTTACCGATAAGAAGCACGACACATTAAAGAGTGCTTCCGGATAAAGTGGTCACCGGTTTACCGATAAGAAGCACAAAAGAACAGAGAGTTAGGGTCGTTCCCCGATTCCCTTGAAACCGGAACGCCCCTATGAATCGCAATCGGCTGGCGGCGGTGCATGACCGCCGCCGCACGCTCATTCCTTGGCGGCAGGTGCTGGGTCGACAACGGCAGCCGGTGCGGTCGGAACGACGGTCACGCCGCTGCTGGCCGCAGCAGTCTTCACCACGGCAGGCTTGACGACGGCAGCGTTTGGCTTCGGCACCGCCGGTGTCGGCGCAGCAGGCGCAGCAGCGACCGTCGATTTCGGCACGTTTGGTGCGCATTTGGCGATGAAGTCGGCATTCAGCTTGTTCAACTGGCTCTGCTTGGCGAGCGCTGCGCGCTGCACGTTGACGGCCGGCGTCTTGCCGTCGGCGGCCTTTTCGAGGCGCTCGACCGAGCCTTCCTTGCGTACAGCGTCGATCTGCGACTGCAGGCTTACGCAGGCCGTATCGACCACTGGCTTGACCGCGACTGGCTCACTGATCGCGCCGGTCGAAAACATGCTACCGATACCGCCCTCGTTGGCGCAACCACCAGCGGCAGCCGCGATGACGATGGAAACGCCGATGGCGGCGCGCCGAATTCCGAATGAGAGGGTCATGTTCAAGCCTTGTTGAAGCGGTGATGATCGGGGCGCAGGGACGACCTGGCTTTGCAAAATAAGGGCAGAATCAGGTGAACCGAATGGGGCGAACCAAAACTCACGAACCTTGTCTGGCGAAACAGAATACTGGGTCGAGCGTTACGCCTCCCTCCCAGAAGTCGCAACCAATGGCTTACTGTTGCCAGGGCTTGAGCCGGCATTCCAGTAACCAAAGTGTGGATAGTGCCCCACCGTTGCGCGCCGATCACACTGCCGGCGTGTGCAACTCATCCGTCGACCTATGTTGTGCTGACGATCGGCGCCACCGCGGCTGCGACCAATCGGCCGGTCACCTCAGCGTGTCGTCGCTGGCGTCAGCGATATTTGCCGTCCCAATCGGCAACCGCGACCGGCTTCCCGTCGGCGCCGATCTCGGGGCGATTGATCGAAAAGATCGTTTCCGGCGTCACCACCGCGTAGTCCATGTAGCCGAGGCGAGCGATGGGTTTCATGACGCCGGTGTCGATGAGGCCGTCCTTGATATATTTGTCGTCGATGTGGATGCCCACAACCAGTCCGATGACTAGAAAATAACCCTGTTTATAGCGGCCGGCACCCGGCAGCGGGATAACTTGATGCAGCTTGCACTCGAAGGCCGCGGCGGCTTCCTTGACGCGCGGCGCGCCGATCATATTGGACTTCACGGCGGTCAGGCCGGCGAGCGGAAATTCATCGACACCGTGCGGCACGGTGGCCGAGGAGATGTTCATCTGATGGCGCAGGTCGTAGGTGGCGATGTTGCAAACGAACTCGCCGGTTTCTTCGATATTGGCGAGGCTGTCCTTGATGCCACCAGAACCGAACACGACGTAATGCGGCTTTTCCGCCACCGCGTTGAAGAAACTGTACGGCGCGAGGTTGGCCACGCCGCTTTTGCTGACAGTGGAGATCCAGCCGATCGGACGCGGCACCGCCAGCGCCTTGAACGGATCGTGCGGCAGGCCGTGCTTGTTTTCGAGTGCATCGTAGAACATGTGGCAGCTCCTGGTTTGGGCGCGGACGCGCGTGTCTGGCTTGGGCGCGGGCGCGCGCGACTTATGGCTGATAGTGCGAGACGATCGTTTCGAGTGCGGGGCGTTCGCGATCGTCGGTGCTGGTTGTGGCGGTGCCGATATAGATGAAGCCGGCAATGCGTTCGTTCGCAGCCAATCCGAGGCGCTGATTGACGCCGGCGCTGTAAGCGTACCATCCCGTCAGCCAGTTGGTGGCGTAGCCAAGCGCATTGGCGGCGAGGCAGAGGTTGAAACACGCGGCACCCGACGACAGCACCTGTTCCCACTCCGGTGCGCCTGGATGCGATGCCACCCGACTGACCACGCCGACCACGAGCGGCGCATCGAGAAAACGGCTACGCTCGATGTCGAGCCGTTGCTTGGAGGGCGGTTCGCGTTCTTCGGCCTCACAGACCTCAGCCAGCACGTCGCCGAAACGCGCGCGCGCCTCGCCCTCGAACACGATGAAACGCCAGGGTACCATTTTCTTGTGGTCGGGAACGCGGGCGGCGACCGTCAGGATCTGCTGCAGTTGCTCGGGTGTGGGGCCGGGCGACTGCATCGCTGCTGGCTTTACCGAGCGGCGCTTGAGCAGAAAATCCAGAACGGCAGCGGGCATGGACAGACCTTCGATCTCGGTCGGGGATGATGTAACGTTAAGTCTCGCTAAAGCAACGCCGGGTGGATTACAATGTCCCATGCCGGCACCGTCGTCGGCGGTGGCGTCCGATCAAGTGCGTCAAGCAGGGGAGCCCGGGTGTACCGGTTACGAAATGCGCGCATGGCCTTGGTTGGTAGTGAAATGGCCCTCGGCAAGCGTGACGTGCGCCCGAGTGATGTTGCAGGTGATGCTTGCCATCAACCTTGCGTGTACGGCGCGCGCTCAAAGTGACGCCGACGCCAAGCCGCTGCCCACGGCCGTGCTGATCTTCGATGGCTCCGGCTCCATGTGGGCGAAGATGGACGGCGAGAAGCAGATCAAGCTGGCGCTTGCACGCGACAGCGTCAAGCAGGCGCTCGCCAAGATCGCGCCGCAGTCCACGCAACTCGGACTGATGTCGTTCGGGCACCGGCGACAGGGCGACTGCTCCGATGTGCAGGTCATCGCCGCGCCCGAACTCACTCCGGCACCGGGCTTTGTCGATCGGATACTGACGCCGCTGGAAAAACTCAATCCGAAGGGCAAGGGCCCGTTGACGGCGGCGCTGCGCGAAGCGGCCAGGCTGTTGGGCAAGTCGGCCGGTCCGCGCAGTATCGTGCTCATTCACGACGACCCGGATAATTGCCAGCAGGACACATGCACGGCGCTGGCCGAACTGCAGCAACTGGCCCCGGGCGTGATCGTGCACGTGGTCGGGCTCGGCCTCAAGCCGGATGACGCGAAACGCTATCAATGCCTGACCAAGCCGACGGGCGGCAAACACATCGATGCGCAGGATGGCACCGAGATTGCCGCCGGTATCGGCGAGGTCATGCAGTTGGCAACTCTCGGCGTCACGGAGGCCGTGGGATTGTCCAACAAACCCGCGCCGGCAGCGCTAGTACCGGTGCCGGCTCCAGCTCTGCCGCCGGTCGTTGTCGCGCCGGTGGCACCGGCGGTCGATCTGCTGCGCGATGGCCCGCCGGCGTTGCGCCTCCGGGGGTTGCTGAGCCGCGATCGGCTGGTGACGGCATCGCGCATCCGTTGGACCGTGCAGGTGTCGGGTGCAGCGGGCGGAGCAACGCCCGCAATGGAGGCCTGGGGCAACGATATAGTGCTGCCGGCCGAACCGGGCACCTATTCGGTGCGTGCAGTGGCAGGGCTGGTGCAGGGCGTAAGCGAGGTGACGGTCGGGGCCAAAGGCCAGGCCATGGCGGAGGTGATTTTCGAGGCGGCCGAGATCCGCATCAAGTCACCGTTGCCGGGTGATGCGACCGTCGTGATCGCCGAACGCGATGTGATTTCCGAACGCGACATGGCGACCGCCGCAAAGGCCGCGAAGACGGCGGCGAAAGGGCTGCCCGCAGTGGGGCGCGCTCTCGGTGTCTGGCCGCACGGTCAGACCAGCATGGTGGTGCCGGCGCGCGCGCTGGTGTTGACGCTTGAGCAAAGCGAATTGCACACCTCTTGGCCGGTCGACATGGCAGCGGGGCAAGTGCGCGAGATCGACGTCGGGCAGGCCGGCGGTCGGGTCAGTCTCGATCTGATGGCGGCGGCGGGACCGGCCGTTCCGGCGACGGCGCTGAGCAATCAACCCGTCGTCTTCACCGTCGAGGACGACGATCCAGATGCGCCGCGCGGGCGGCGGGAAATTGCGCGATCGGCGTCGTCGGCGGCGGAATTCGTGGTCGCACCGGGCAGCTATATGATCAGCGCGTCGCGCGGGCCGCTGGAAACGCGCGAACGCATTACGGTGTCGGCCGGAGAAGAGGTGCATCGATCGTTGCCATTGCTGGCGGCGCGCGTGGTGTTCGGCGCACGGTTGGGCAAGCAGACCGCGGCCGCTGGCGAAAGGCCATCCGATAGTTTCCGGCTGATCCGGCTCGACGATGATCGCGGCGTGGCGGTCATGTTGCCGGGCCCGGCCGCAATCGCCGACGTGCCGCCGGGCCGTTACCGCGTCGAGGCCCGACGCAATAATGCCGCGATCAAAGCGGAACAGGAGTTCGATGTCAAAGCGGGAGACTATCGTGCGGTGACGCTCGAATATCAGGCGGGCGAACTGCGGTTCAACGGCACGATCCCAGCCGACGGTGCTGAAGCGCTTGGCTGGCGCATCCTCGACGCAAGGGGGCGTCTGGTCGACAGCGGTGACGAGACGAGCGGTGCGCGCGTGTTGGCCGCCGGGCGCTACATTTTGCGGATCGACGCCGGTGGCAAGCTGCGCGAAGAGGTCGTCGAGGTGCGGGCAGGCGAGGTTGTGAGCGTACGTTTGCGATGAACTGGAAGCGCGGCATGGCAGTGCGGGGAGGAAATACGGCGGCGGCGGTCGAAGTGCGTCCCCGGCCAACAGCGGGCCTGCGTGCAGGCATCCAGCGTGCCTCGGCGCTGATTGTCATGATCGCGTTGGGCGCGGCTATGGCGCACGCGCAATCTCCGCCGGCCAACCCCGCGACGACCAGCAGTTCGAGCGTCGTCAACCGCAGTGCGGCCGGCAGCGCCAGCGGCAACGTCACCGTCATCTTGTCCGCGATCCTCGCCGATGACGGGCCGCCCATCGATCAAGGCGTGATCTGGCATGTGTTTCGCGATCAGCCGACTGCAGAGGGCAAACGGCTGCTGCTGTCGGTGAGCAAGGACGCGGCACCGCATTTGAAACTGGATCCGGGCGAGTACATCGTCAACGCCGCCTACGGCCGGGCCATGTTAACCCGCAAAATTGCGGTCGAGGCAGGCAAGCCGCTGACCGAGGTGTTCAATCTGAATGCTGGCGGGCTGCGGATCGAGGCGGCACTTGCGGGCGGCGAGCTGCTGCCTGACAGGCAGGTGGTGTTCGACGTGCTGAGCCAGGAACGCGATCAATCCGGCAATCGCATCAAGATCGTCAGCGGTGCGCGGACGGGCCTCATCATCAGGCTCAATGCGGGATCCTATCAGGTCGTGTCGACCTACGGCGATGCCAATGCGCGGGTGCGCGCCGACGTGACGGTGGAAGCCGGCAAGCGCACCGATGCAACGCTGGTGCAGACTGGTGCCAAGGTGACGTTCAAGCTGGTGGCGCAGCAGGGCGGAGAAGCCTTCGCCGACGTGGCGTGGAGCATCATCGATACGAAAGCCGCGATCGTCAAGGAGGCGGTCGGCGCATTGCCGACGCACATTCTGGCCGCCGGCCGCTACGCCGTGCTCGCCAAGCGCGGCAGCCGCACGTTCCGGGCCGAGTTCACCGCCAAGGCCGGCGAAGCAGCAGTCGTGGAAGTCGTCGCGCGTTGAGGCCGCCAATAGACCATAACGCATTTCCTTCAGACCGAGGCCCTTCGCATTACGGCGCGCGCTCGCATCTCACTCATTGAAGTCTTGAGCATCGAAACCACCGTGTCACAACGGCGCCCCCCACGCTCTCGTCTTCCCGGCCGCGGCGCCTTTGCGCGTAGAGCCGGGCTCCACCAGCCACCGATCGGCCAAGATCACGCCGCGCTGCGCATATTCACTACTCACCGCCGCGATTCCACCAAAACCGGAAGCACTCTAGAGAACGAGCAAGTCAGGCGGTGGCTTGCGCATGTTGGAGGCCCGCTCGTAGGCGTATGCGAGGCGTAGGAGTTTGTGCTCGCTCCAGGCGCCGCCCGCGAAGGTGATGCCAAGCGGGTAGTCAGGCGTGTCCTTGCCGTCGGCTCCCGAGATGAAGCCGGCCGGAACCATCACGCTGGGATAGCCCGCTTTGGCGGCGATCCCAGCTCCCACACTGCCAGGGAACAGCACGGCGTCGAGTTTGTGGCGGTCCATGTAAGCGTCCATGCCGCGCGTCTTGGCGGCAAGCAGGTCCATGGCACGCGCCGATTTGTACTCGAGTTCGCTTAGATCGCCCCGGGTGTTGCTGGCGGCGACGAACAGGTCTTGGCCGAAGTGTAGAGCCTTGCCGGCGTTCGCCTCGTTGAAGGCCACGATGTCGGCGATGGTTTTTATCTCAGTTTTGGTCGCCCAATCTCTCAGATAGAGGTTGAGATCGCGCTTAAGTTCGTACAGGAAAACGATCCACTGCATCACGGGATTGCCGACGTTGCGGCTCAACGGATTGCGGTTGAGCACAGCCATCGTCGTGCCAGGTCCGGCAATCCAGCCAGCCGTCGGCATGTTGGCACGTATGATGACAGCCCCCAGATCCTCCATCACCGTGATGGCGTCGGTTATCACCTTCGTCCACTGGGGTGGTAGCTTGCCGTAGTACCGATCGTTCAGTGGGTCTTGGGGATTGCTCGGCACGCCTATGCGCGCGCCTTTCATCGCATCGAGCGCGAGGTCGGCGGTGTAATCGTTCGACCGTTGCTGCCGTTGCGTCTCCGGATCGAGCGGGTCCTTGCCCGCCAATACGTTCAGGAGCATCGCTGCGTCGCGCACCGTTCGCGTCATCGGCCCTGCCGTATCCTGGCTGTGTGAGATCGGCACAATACCGGCACGGCTGATCAGTCCGACGGTCGGCTTCACGGTGACCAAGCCGTTCTGGCTGGCGGGGAAGAGCAGCGAGCCTGAAGTCTCGGTGCCGATCGAGGCTGCGCACAAACCGGCCGCCACAGCGACCGCTGAACCCGCGCTCGAGCCGCCAGGGGATACGAGCGGGGTGCCTTGATCGTCCATCAGCGTCGGCGCGTAAGGGCTCTTCACCTGGCCGCCCAGAGATGAATATCCCGACGGCATGTCGATCGCGAGCATGTTGGCGAACTCCGTCAGGTTCGTCTTGCCCAGGATCACGGCTCCGGCGTCCCGCAGGAGCTTGACGACAGTGGCGTCGTCCTTGGCGTGCGCGCCCTCCAACGCCAGCGACCCTGCCGTGGTCGGTTGTTGGTCGCCGGTAGCAATGTTGTCCTTCACCAGAATTGGGACACCAGCCAGCGGCTTTTCGACCGATGGTTTGGCGTTGTCGAGTTTGCTCACAATCGAGAGCGCATCGGTATTGAGCCCGCGTACGGAGTTGAGCTGGGGTCCATTGCGGTCGGAAGCCTCGATCCGCGCGAGATAGCCTTTGGTCAGTGCCGTGGCGGTGACCTGCCCACTTGCTAACGCTTGGATGATATCGCTCATTGGCGCGTTAACGAACGCCAGTGCCGCATGCCTCTCGGCCTTGATGGCGGCCGTGGCATCGGCTGCATTGCGGCGGGTCCGCTTCTTCACCCTGTGCCTCCCCACGTGGCCTTAGACGGGCATCGCCGGTTTCGTGGTGGCTCGGTCGTGGACAGGCTGAGCCAACAATTTTCAGGGCTCGATGAGCCAACGTGCCAGTGAAGGTGCAAACGTGCAAGTCAGCATCGGTTCCAAAGCAACCGTCCCCGCTTATCGGCGAGCCGGCCGAACTTCAGTCCACAAGCGCCAGCCGACGTCGCCGCTTCTGCAACCTCACTCCTCCTCCGCCACGATCGGGTTCGACAAAATCCCCACCTGTTCGATGTCGATTTCGACAGTGTCGCCGGGCTTCATCCACAGCGGCGGCTTGCGGGCGTGACCAACCCCTTGCGGCGTGCCGGTGGCAATCAGGTCGCCCGGTTTCAACGTGGCGAATTCCGAGATGGCGGCGATTGCGACGGCCACTGGGAAAATCATGTTGTGAGTGTTGTCGTCCTGCAGCGTCTGGCCGTTGAGGCGCGTCGAAATGCGCAAGCCCGCGCACCCCTTCGGCAACGCATCGGCCGTCACCACCACCGGGCCGACCGGGCCGGTGCGGTCGAAATTCTTGCCCGGCGTCCATTGCGTGGACTTGCGCTGATAGTCGCGCACGGAAACATCGTTGAACAGCGTGTAGCCGAACACATGCTCCAGCGCCTTGTCTTCGGAGATGCGCCGGCCCCCCTTGCCGATAACGATCATCAGCTCGGCCTCATAGTCCAGCCGTTCCGATTGGATCGGCCGCACGATCGGCTCTCCGGCCGCGATCAAGCTTTCGCGCGTGCGCAAGAACAGCGCAGGATATGACGGCACCTCGTGTCCGCCCTCCTTGGCGTGCGCCGCGTAGTTGAGGCCGAGGCAGTAGACATTGCCCGGCCGCGCCAGTGGAAAGCGCGGCTTCAGCGATGCGACCGGGTGCCCCCGGCCCTTGTAAGCCTTGAGCTTTGACGCAATGTCGGCCAGCAACTTGGGGCCGCCCGCGATCACATCATCCAACTCGTGCGGAAATTTGGCATCGAGTTCGGCCAGATCAACCGCATCATCGCCAACTTCCACAGCCAGATGCGGCTTGCCGTGGCTAAAATAGGGACGAAAACGCATCTCACTTCTCCCAAAGCGCGCGCCCGGCCGTGGGCGCTCAGAACTGCTTCTGGCCCCACTGTGGTCCGGTATCCCCCGAAGGGCAAGTCGGCGCCACTGGCTCGCCAATTCTTACCCGGATGCGGATGCGGCAACCGGTAGCCTTCCAAATGCAACCGACCTCCCACATCCGCAATAGTTTCCACTTAAATTACCAGCGCGCGGCGGCGTCGAGCGTTCGGCCTTATCGCTCGAACCGTTTGAACTTGATGCGATGCGGATCAGTGGCGTGGTCGCCGAGGCGGCGTTTCTTGTCTTCTTCGTAGTCGGCGAAGTTGCCTTCAAACCATTCGACGTGGCTATCGCCCTCGAAAGCCAGGATGTGCGTGCATAAACGATCGAGAAAAAAGCGGTCATGCGAAATGACCACGGCGCAACCGGGAAAATCTTCCAGCGCGCTTTCCAGCGATGACAATGTCTCCGTGTCCAGATCATTGGTCGGCTCGTCGAGCAGCAACAGGTTGCCGCCCTCTTTCAGCATCTTGGCGAGATGCACGCGGTTGCGCTCGCCGCCCGACAGCAGGCCCACTTTCTTTTGCTGATCGGCCCCCTTGAAATTGAACCAGCCGCAATAGGCGCGCGAACTCATCTCCTTCTTTTCGCCGATCTTCATGATGTCGAGCCCGCCGGAAATTTCCTCCCACACAGTCTTTTTGTCGTCGAGATGATCGCGGCTCTGGTCGACGTACGACACCTTGACCGTAGGCCCGAGGCGGATCGAGCCTTTGTCGGGCTGTTCCTTGCCGGTGATCATCTTGAACAGCGTCGTCTTGCCCGCGCCGTTCGGCCCGATGACGCCGACGATACCGCCGGGCGGCAGTTTGAACGACAGATTATCCACCAGCAGACGTTCGCCGAACGCCTTCGACAATTCCTCGACGTCGACCACCACACCACCAAGGCGCGGTCCCGGTGCGATCTGGATTTGCGCCTTGGCGACTTCGGCGCGGTTGGCCTCCTCGGCCAATTTTTCATACGCCGAAATACGCGCCTTGGATTTGGCCTGCCGCGCCTTGGGGGATGACCTGATCCATTCCAACTCGCGTGATAGCGCCTTCGACTTGCTGTCCTCCGCGCCCTTCTCGGCTTCCTCGCGCTTGGCCTTCTGCTCGAGCCACGACGAATAGTTGCCCTTGTAGGGCACGCCGTGGCCACGATCGAGTTCCAGCGTCCACTCGGTGATGGTATCTAGGAAGTAGCGGTCATGGGTGACCAGGATCACGCAACCCGCATAGTCCTTGAGGAAACGCTCAAGCCAGGCGACGCTTTCGGCGTCGAGATGGTTGGTCGGCTCGTCGAGCAGCAGAATATCGGGCTTTGCCAGCAGCAGTCGCGTCAACGCCACGCGCCGCTTTTCACCGCCGGAAAGGTTGGTCACCGGACTATCGCCAGGCGGGCAGCGCAGCGCATCGAGTGCCTGCTCGACTTGTGTATCGAGGTCCCACAGATTGCCGGCGTCCATCTCGTCCTGCAACCGCGCCATTTCGTCGGCGGTTTCGTCCGTGTAATTGGACGCGATATGATTGTAACGGTCGACGATGGCCTTCTTTTCAGCCACGCCCTCCATGGCGTTGCCGAGCACGTCCTTGGCGGGATCGAGATGCGGTTCCTGCGCCAGATAACCAACGCGGATGCCGGCGGCCGGTGAGGCTTCGCCCAGGTAGTCGTCGACCACGCCGCCCATGATCTTCAGCAAGGTGGATTTACCGGAACCGTTGAGGCCGACGACGCCGATCTTGGCGCCAGGGAAGAACGACAGGCTGATGTCCTTCAACACCTGCTTGCCGCCCGGATAGGCCTTGGAGACCTTGTGCATGT
>JANXYD010000469.1 GCA_025350265.1 Hyphomicrobiaceae bacterium
AAGAAGGTGCAGCATCCGACGGGTGGCGTTGTCGGACAGCTCAACATCAGCGAAGGCCAACGAGTGGCGGCCGGCGACCTGCTGTTGCGGCTCGACGAGACCGCGACGCGCGCCAATCTCGGAGTGATCGTCAACGACCTCAATGCCGCGCTGGCACGCCGAACGAGGCTGCTGGCGGAACGCGACGGCCTCGATCAACTCACCTTTCCGGCCGAACTGGTCCATGGCGCGAAGGCCGACCCCGAAATCGCCTCGACCATCGAAAGCGAGTTGAAGGTCTTTCACAGCCGCATCATCAGCCGCAACGGACAGAAATCGCAATTGCGCGAGCGCATTGGGCAAATGCAAAAAGAGATCGAGGGTCTCGATCTGCAGAAAACCTCGACCGATGTTCAGCTTAAAGTCGCGCGCGATGAACTTGCCGAGTTGCGCGATCTGGCCGTCAAGGGGCTGGTGCCGAAGACGCGCACGACAACGCTCGATCGGGAAATCGCGCGCAACGAGGGCGTCCTCGGCGATACCGTTTCGCGCATGGCCCAGTCACGCGGCAAAATCGCCGAGACGCAAATCCAGATCGATCAGGTCGATCGCGACAAGGTCACCGAAGCCAACAAAGACCTTCGCGAGACCGAAACGAAGATTTCGGAATATCGCGAACGCCGGATCGCCGCCGAGGATCAGTTGCGGCGCGTCGATATCCGCGCGCCGATCGGCGGGGTCGTGCAGCAGCTGACGGTCCACACCATCGGCGGGGTCGTCGCGCCCAGCGACCTTTTGATGATCATCGTGCCGGACGCCGACCAACTGGTCATCGAAGCGCGTGTCACCCCCCAGGACCGCGATCAATTGCGGGTCGACCAGCCGACGCGCGTGCGCTTTACCAGTTTCAATCAGCGCACCACGCCGGAAGTCCAGGCGACATTGTTCCGTATCAGCGGCGACGTGATCAAGGATACACAGACCGGCGCATTCTACTACAACGTCGGCGTTCGCGTGCAGGACGCCGAGTTAGCCAAACTCAACGGGGCCAAGCTGGTCGCAGGCATGCCCGCCGAGGCATTCTTCAAGACCACCGACCGGACCATGCTCAGCTATCTGTTCAAACCGCTATCCGACCACTGGCAGAAGTCGATGTCGGGCAGGTAGGGCCGGGGTGGGTGGCCGGGGAATCGCCGACAGACCTTGTGGACGCAACACGAATCGGTGAAGGGATGTGTCAAATTCCGGTGTCGGCAGTTATCTACCCTGGGGGCCAGCATCGCCGTCAGCGCAAGGGCCAATCATGACCACGCCATCAAGCACCCATACCTCGAACGGTGCCCATCCCTCACAGCTTTACCTGCAATCGATCGGCGGCTGCCTGGACAGCGCCATCGGCGTGCGCGGCCTTGATTCAGCAACCCTCAATCAGGCGCTCGACCGGCTGGTGCCGGCATTGGCCAAAATGCGTGCCGACTATGGCTCCGGTGCCTTGCCGCTGTTACGGCTGCCGGAAGACACCGCCGACATCGAGGCGGCGGAAGCAGCGCTGGCTAAGTTGACGCGGGGCGCAAGTACCGTCGTTTTCTTCGGTACCGGCGGTTCGGGGCTGGGCGGCCAGACGTTGGCGCAGTTCGCCGGGTGGAACATCCCCGGCCTCGAAGCTAAGCCCGATGCCAACCGCAACACCAAGCTGCCGCGCACGCGCTTTTACGACAACCTCGATGCTGAAACGCTGGCTGGTGCGCTCGCAACACTCGATTTGGCGTCGACGCGCTTTGTCGTCACGTCGAAGTCGGGAGGGACGGTTGAAACACTGGTGCAGGCTGTTTCGGCGTTGAGCGCGGTCAAGGCAGCGGGGCTTGAAGGCCGCATCTCCGAGCTGTTTTTAGGCATCACCGAGCCACCGAAGCCTGGCACCAGAAACGGCCTGCGGGCGCTGTTCGACGCCGACAAGATTCCCATGCTGGAGCACCATACGGACATCGGCGGCCGCTTTTCCGTGCTCACCAACGTCGGCTTGATGCCGGCGCTCGCGCGCGGCGTCGATGTGCGCGCGCTGCGGCGGGGGGCTCAACGCGTCGTCGCCGAGACGATTGCCGCCGATCACCCGCGCAGTAGCGCTGCCGCCATCGGGGCTGCCACCGTAATTGCCTTGCGCGAGAGCAGGGGCGTGTCGACCCAGGTCATGATGCCGTATGCTGATCGGCTCGGCCGCTTCGGCGACTGGTTCGTGCAGCTGTGGGCGGAAAGCCTCGGCAAGCACGGCTTGGGTACCACGCCGCTCGCCTGCCTCGGCCCGCTCGACCAGCACAGCCAGTTGCAATTATTCATGGACGGCCCGCACGAACATCTGATCAGTATCGTGCGCGTGGCGACCCAAGGCGACGTGCCCAAGATCGACGCGGCTCTGGCCGAACAGGCCGGTATCGGCTTCATGGGCGGACGCACGATCGCCGATCTGGTGGCAGCGCAGGCCCACGCTGTGCCCGAAGCGCTGACGCGTGCCGGTCGTCCCGTACGCACCATCGACATCCCCAAGCTCGATGAAACCGCCCTCGGTGCCCTGCTGATGCATTTTATGCTGGAGACAATTTTCGCCGCCAGCCTGCTGGGCATTGATGCCTTCGACCAGCCCGCCGTCGAACTCGCCAAAACCTTGACGCGCGAGCGCCTCGCGACCGCCACCTGATGGGAGCCCTGATCCGCCAGCTCAGCCCTGAAACCGTCAATCGTATTGCCGCCGGCGAGGTGATCGAGCGGCCGGCAAGCGTGGTCAAGGAACTGGTCGAGAATGCACTCGATGCAGGCGCGACCGCGCTCGAGATCGTCTGCGTCGGCGGTGGGCTGTCGCTGCTGCGCATCACCGATAACGGCTCCGGCATGAACAGCGACGACCTGGCGCTGGCGGTTGAACGCCACGCCACGTCCAAACTCCGCGACGACGATCTGTTCGCCATTTCAACGCTCGGTTTTCGTGGCGAAGCGCTGCCGTCGATCGGTTCGATTGCGCGGCTGTCGATTTCGTCACGCCCGCGCGACGGCAAGAGCGTTCCGGGCGCCGGTCTCGTCGTCGATTGCGGCGTCAAGGGCGCGCTCGGCCCCGCCGGTCTCAACGCCGGCACCATCGTCGAAGTGCGTGAGCTGTTTTCGGCAACGCCGGCGCGGCTCAAGTTCATGCGCTCCGAGCGCGCCGAGACGCAGGCGATTGTCGAGATCGTCAAGCGGTTGGCGATGGCGCACCCGTGCGTGGGGTTCGAACTCATCACCGACGATAAGGCGCCGCTGAGATTTCCCGCGCAGTCAGACGGTGCCGATGGTCAACTGCAGCGCCTCGCCCGCATCATGGGGCGCGAATTTCTCGACGACGCACTGCTGGTCGACCGGATGCGCGGGCCATATCGCGTTTCGGGATTTGCCGCGCTGCCGACGCTGCACCGCAACGATGCCGGCCAGCAGTTCCTGTTCGTCAACAACCGTCCCGTGCGCGACAAGCTGCTCATCGGTGCCATTCGTGCGGCCTACGGTGATCTCGTGCCGAAGGGCCGGCAACCGGTGTTCGCGCTGTTTCTCGACGTGCCGACCGACAGCGTCGATGTCAACGTCCACCCGGCCAAGACCGAGGTGCGCTTCCGCGAAGGCGGCGAGATCCGGGCGCTGGTCATCAACGCGGTGCGCAACGCGCTGGAGGCGGCGGGGCATCGTGCGTCGGTGTATGGCGGACAACAGACACTGGATGCGCTGGCACGCAGTGCGGCGGCAAACCAACCCCCGCAGGCATCGGCTTGGATGCCGCCCCAGTATCCGGCTTATGCGCCCGCCGGCTTCGGCGAAGCAATGCAAGCGCCGCTGATGGGGCTGCAATTGCCGAGCGCGGATGCCGCAGCCGACACCATGCCGCTGCAACCGGAATTGCTGGATCGGCCGCTGGGTGCGGCGCGGGCGCAGTTGCACGAGACCTATATCGTGGCGCAGACGCGCACGTCCGTCATCATCGTCGACCAGCATGCGGCGCACGAACGCCTCGTCTACGAACGCATGAAAGCCGCGTTGACCGCAGGCGGTGTCAAGCGTCAGGGCCTGCTCATTCCTGAGATCGTCACACTCGAACCGCACGAAGTAAGTGCGCTGGAAGATGCAGCCCCGGAACTGGCCGAACTCGGGCTTGCGCTGGAAGCCTTTGGTGCCGACGCAGTGGCGGTGCGCGAGACCCCGGCGATGCTCGGGCAGACAGACGTGCAGGGGTTGGTCAAGGATTTGGCGCGCGATATCGCAGCCGATCGCGGCAAGACGGCGCTGTCATCAAGGCTGGAAGCGGTGGCCTCGCGGATGGCGTGCCATGGCAGCGTACGTGCGGGGCGCCGTCTGACCCCGCCTGAAATGAATGCGCTGCTGCGTGAGATGGAAGCTGTGCCGTTCTCTGGTCAGTGCAATCATGGTCGGCCCACCTACGTCGAACTCAAACTTTCAGACATCGAACGCCTGTTCGGCCGGCGGACATGACCTGTCCGGAGCTGCTTGCGCGACGCCCGTCCGCCCATCCTATAGTCTAGGTGACGGAAGGCCATGCGGGTGCGATGGTCAGCCTTGAGTGCGCCGGGTTTAAGGACTAATGGTTTTGCTGCCTGAGCAGGGGACAACCCTGCCTGGTTGACGTTAGATGCGAACGGCATCGAAATGGGAGCGATCGAGTGATGAGCGACACCGCTCTTGCAGCCAACGCACGCCTTGACACCGTCCCCAAGCTGTTGCTGCGGAACGCGGCGGAGTTGGGCGACCGTGCGGCGATGCGGCACAAGGATCTCGGTATTTGGCAGAGCTGGGGCTGGGGCCAGATGCGCGACGAGATCCGCGACTTCGCCCTTGGGCTCCGCAAGCTGGGTTTTCAGCGTGGTGAAGCAGTCGCCATCGTCGGCTCGAACCGGCCGCGTCTCTATTGGACCTTCGCCGCCGTCCAAAGTCTCGGCGGCATTCCCGTGCCGATGTATCAAGATGCCGTCGCCGACGAGATGGTCTACGTGCTCGCGCACGCCGAAGTGCGGTACGCCGTGGTCGAAGACCAGGAACAGGTCGATAAAATTCTTTCAGTCTCCGAGCAACTGCCGTTGCTGCAACATATGATTTACGACGAGGATCGCGGCCTCAAGGACTACGATCACAGCCGGTTGCACAGTTTTCATGGCATCCAGGAACTCGGTCGCGCCGAACGAACTGCCAATTCCGGGTCCGATAGCTGGTGGTTGGCCGAGATCGCCAAGGGCCAAGGCTCCGATGTCTCGGTGATGCTCTATACCTCCGGCACCACGGGACGGCCGAAGGGCGTGATGCTGACCCACGACAATGTCGTCAAATCAGCTATGAATGCCAACAGCTTCGATAATTTCACGGCCACCGACACCATGCTGGCCTATCTGCCGATGGCCTGGGTGGGCGATCACCTCTTCACGTACGTTCAGGCTTATGCGGGCGGGCTGTGCGTGGCGTGTCCGGAAAGCCCGGCAACGGCGGTCGATGATCGCCGCGAAATCGGACCGACCTACTTTTTCGCGCCGCCGCGCGTTTTTGAAACGATGCTGACCGAAATATCGGTTCGCATGGAAGATGCCGGGCGCGTGATGCGCTGGACGTATGCCTATTTCATGGGTGTGGCGACCCGCGCCGGTGGCAAAATTCTCGATGGCGAGAAGGTAGGACTGAAAGATCGGCTGCTCTATTGGATCGGCGACAAACTGATCTATGCGCCGTTGCGCAACCGCATGGGCTTTACCAACCTGCGACTGGGATACACCGCTGGCGAAGCGATCGGGCCGGAACTGTTTCGCTTTTATCGCTCGCTGGGGCTGAACCTGAAGCAGCTTTACGGCCAGACCGAAGCCAGTGTGTTCATTACGATGCAACCCGACGGTCAGGTTTCAGCCGATACCGTGGGGACGCCAGGGCCTGAAGTGGACATCAAGATTTCGGAAACCGGCGAAGTTCTGTTCAAGGGGCCCGGCGTCTTCCTCAAATACTTCAAGAACGACGAAGCTACCGCCGCGACCAAGACGGCTGACGGTTGGGTGAAAACGGGTGACGCCGGCTTCATCGACAAACGCGGTCACCTCCGCATCATCGATCGCGCCAAGGACGTAGGAAAATTGCTGAATGGCGCACTGTTTTCGCCAAAGTACCTGGAGAACAGGCTCAAGTTCTTTCCGGAGATCAAGGAGGCTGTGGCGTTCGGTGACGGCCGCGACTACGTCACCATGTTCGTGAACATCGATTTGACCAGCGTCGGCAACTGGGCGGAGCGCAACGCCGTTTCATACGCGAGCTATCAGGAACTGACCGGGCATCCACAGGTGATCGCCTTGGTCAAACGCCGCGTCGCCGAATTGAATGCCGCGCTCGCCAACGAACCGACGATGAGCGGCTCGCAGATCAAGCGCTTCCTCATTCTGCACAAGGAACTCGACGCCGACGACGGTGAATTGACCCGCACGCAGAAGGTGCGCCGGTCGTTCATCGCCGAGCGTTACGGACCGCTCATCACCGCCCTTTACGACGGCTCCAGCGATGCGCGCATCTCCGTCGAAGTGACCTTCGAGGATGGCCGCAAGGGCCGGATCGAAGGGCACATGCAGGTTGTCGAAATGCCGCTTGTGCAAGGCGTTGCGCCGCCCTTGCGGGAGGCTGCGGAATGAGCGATGCGGCACCCGACGGCACCCAGCCACAGCAGATCCAGCCTCGCCGCATCGGCGATGTGATGCTCAAGCTCGACAACGTGTCGTTGTCGTTCGGCGGCGTCAAAGCGATCCGTGACGTGTCGTTCGACATCCGCAAGGGAGAGATACGCGCGATCATCGGCCCGAACGGCGCCGGCAAAACGTCGATGCTCAACGTCATCAACGGCTTCTATCATCCACAGACCGGCACCATTACCTACAAGGGCCAACAACGCTCGGCGATGCGCCCGCACGTCGCCGCGACCCAAGGGATCGCCCGCACGTTCCAAAACGTCGCGTTGTTCAAGGGCATGTCGACGCTCGACAACATCATGACGGGGCGCTCCCTGAAAATGCGTCAGGGTTTTCTGCCGCAGCTGTTTCGCGTTGGGCCTGCGCTTCGCGAGGAAATCGAACACAGGGAATTCTGTGAGGAAATCATTGATTTTCTCGAGATCGAGCACATCCGCAAAACGCCGGTCGGCAAGCTGCCTTATGGCCTGCAAAAGCGCGTCGAGCTTGGCCGCGCGCTGGCGATGGAGCCGGAACTGCTGCTTCTCGACGAGCCGATGGCGGGCATGAACATCGAGGAGAAGCAGG
>JANXYD010000472.1 GCA_025350265.1 Hyphomicrobiaceae bacterium
AGCCACGCCTGCCACAGCCCCGCCCCTCGTTTTGTGAGGGGAGAAGAGGTGAAACTGAATAACGCCACACGGTTTTTGCCGGTGTGGTTGATGGTGCGTGGTGGGCGTTGCGCTGCAACCCGCCCACACCTGTCATCCTAGGCCTACGTGCCTAGGACCCAGCCATCGACGGGTGACGGGATTTGATATTCGCGGCAATGGCGCGACGCATTCTGATGCGTCGACGCACGCTGGGGCCTGGGTCCTAGGCACAAGGCCTAGGATGACAGTGGGGGAGGTGGCAGCGGTGCGGCGATGGCGATGGCGATGGCGGCGAGGGTGACCGTCGCAGGCAGTACAGTGACGGGAGCGGCCACACGTTCGGTGCGAGCCGGCAATTATCGAGCGTGCGGCCGCCGCAATACGGCTGCGCCAATTGCGCCCTACGATTCCTCAGTGCTGGAGCGTTGCGAGGCTGGGTCCTGGGCAACCCCAGCATTGCGGTCACCGTCGGCGTCCGGTACCGTCTTTGGTGATTGCATCGGCACACCTCCAGGATTTTCCTCATGGCGTACAATTCCATTCTCGTCGAAACGCGGGGCAAAGTCGGGCTGATCACGCTCAACCGGCCGGAGGCGCTGAATGCGCTCAATGCCGAGATCATCCGCGAGATCGGGCAGGTGCTGGATAGTTGGGAAGCAGACGACGGCATCGGTTGCATCGTGGTGACGGGATCGGACAAGGCGTTCGCTGCCGGTGCCGACATCAAGGAAATGCAGTCAAAATCGTACATGCAGGCCTACAAGGAAGATTTCATTGGCCATTGGGATCGGCTTGCGCGCTGCCGCAAGCCGACGATCGCGGCGGTGGCCGGCTTCGCGCTGGGCGGCGGCTGCGAAGTGGCGATGATGTGCGACATCATCATCGCGGCCGATACGGCGAAGTTCGGGCAACCGGAAATCAAGTTGGGCGTGATGCCGGGGGCGGGCGGCACGCAACGGCTGACGCGGTTTGTCGGCAAGGCAAAGGCGATGGAGATGTGCCTGACGGGGCGCATGATGGATGCGGCGGAAGCGGAGCGATCGGGCCTCGTGAGCCGGGTGGTGCCGGCTGCCGAATTGATTGCCGATGCCGTCAAGACAGCTACGACGATCGCCGGCATGTCGTTGCCCATCACCATGATGACCAAGGAAACCGTCAACCGCGCTTATGAGACAACGCTGGCCGAAGGCATCCGGTTTGAGCGCCGCGTGTTCCACGCCATGTTCGCCACGGCCGACCAGAAGGAAGGCATGTCCGCGTTCGTCGAGAAGCGCAAACCAAAGTTCAGTGGCGCGTGAACGGACGCGATCAGGCGACAGCGGTGTCGCCTGCAGCCGCAGGAGTTGTGCGGGAAGTGGCGGTGGTCTCGCTGATGATCAGATAACCGGTGAGCGTCAAGAGAGCCGCCGCCGTGCACATGACGAGGTTGAGCGCGACCCAGCGATGCATTCCGCCGAGCTCCGGCTTGCCGCATGCCGAGATCGCGAACCCGAGCAAGAGGCCACCCAAGGCGAATTGTCCGCGCGTGATCAGCATGACCAGCAAGGCCGATGATCCCAGGCTGGCGTCGGCAGCGCCGTCACGGTCGAGGATCCATGCCACGAACAGGCACAGGCCGCAGGCCAGGAACATCGACACGATGACCGGCATCCAGTAGTTCCAGTCGAGCAGGAAGGCGTAAACGACATACGCCGAAATTGCGCTCCATGCCCATAAAAGGCCGAGATAGCGCGTTGAGATCGCAGCCTTGGACGTGGCGGATGCACCAGCCAGTTCCGCCGAGCGATGCTCGTGAACGGCCGCGGCGACGATGCCGAAGCTGACCAGCGCCGTCGCGCCCAGGTGAGCGCTATGCGCGTCGAGCGCAACGGTGAGGCAGACCGCGCCGATGCTGCCGGCCAGTGCAATCACCCAAATCATCATCGAAATCATGCAAGGCCCCACTCATACCAACCGGCGCGCCGCCGTCCCACCATGCTGGAAGCATGGCTCCGACATGACCCGCACGCGGATACCAATCATCACAGGTCAGTGCCTGAGATGGTTGACATCAGGTCAAGGTGCCGACCATCGGTGAAAATGATTGATCGGGACTGAATGTAGAGCAGTGTTCGGTCTGCCGGCAGCAAAGTTCTAACTCTATGCTTGACAGAACGTTGACCCGCGAGCCCTGACAGGGCTATACGACACGATCTTTGTCACCGACACGTGTTGGCCGGGACTAACGTCGTGCGCGTTGCGCGTCGTGTTCATGCAACTCGGCTCGGCAATGTTTTGTGGTGCCCTGTTTGCGGCGCGCTGAACTTGTCATCGATGCCGTACTTGCCGCAAGCGGAACGGTTGCTTCCAGATACACCCGGCACTGACACCAAGACCACTGACACCAAGACCGAAACTTACCGATCACTTTTCGCAAGCACAGCAAACTCTCCAGGAGACAGTCATGGCAAACACTTCATCGGCCAAGAAGGCCGCGCGGCAAATGGTGCGCCGCACCGAAATCAACAAATCGCGCCGGTCGCGGCTGAAATCGTCGGTTCGTAAGGTCGAAGAAGCCATCGCCGCCGGTTCCAAGGTCGACGCATTGGCAGCCTTGAAGGTTGCCGAGCCCGTGTTGATCCGCACGGCGCAAAAGGGCGTTTTGCATAAAAAGACGGCATCCAGGAAGGTGTCCCGCCTGACCGCACGCGTCAACGCGCTGCTGGCCTAACGCGTCGGTCTCACCGTCTGATATCTCACCTGCCGGGATGTATGCTGTTGCACAATAGCATCTCCCGGCATTGTCATGTTTGGTGAGTCCGTTTTTTTGAACCTTATTCAACTTTCATGTTATTCGGCCAAACTGAATAAAAATCAAACCTCTACTGCTTTTTCCTGGTCGACGTGGTGCATCAGGGCGTTTGGGTTCCACTGTGACGCAAAAATCTCCGCCAAGCACCAATTTGTTTTGAACGATTGATAATTCGAAGATTTGTGGCGGGGTTTTCTGTCATCAATCCGCCATGAAAGCGCACAGTTTTCTGCGTTGGCCAGCACATTAGCGGTCACTTATCCACGGTCATCTGCCATTTCGTCCGCCTTGGTGCAGGTCTTATCTGGCTGTATTTTGCATTGCGCCATTTCTCTCGATGGCTTAAGACAATGTTAACGGACGGACATCGTCGAGTATTCGTGGCGGTCTGATCTGTATGATCTGTAGAGTTCTCAACACCTGTGTGTATCGATCTCCCCCGATCGAATAGTTGAGATCCCAATTAAGAGCGTTTGCGTAAGTGTTTCAAGGTTCAGTTCTTCTGAACGCTTGGGTCTTTGCGTCGATCGTCGAGTTTCAACTGTTGTGGGCCGGATTGATCTGCTGATCACTTTCCAGGCGTCGCACTTTGAGATGTTTCACGAGGAGTACATGCGTGCCTGGTTCCCCCGATCCAGAAAGTTTGGAAATGCGCGTGCTGGTCGCACGTCGCTCGCCACAACCATTCGCCAACATTACCAACTCATGTTTGACAACCACTCGGTCTGACCTGCGCAGCCTCGCTGCCGGTGGATCACCCCAAAGGTTCGATCTGTGAGCCTTTGAGATGTGTTGGGCGATCTCGATGGGCATCGAGCATTGGCCGACATGACCTGCGCCACGTGGCTCGAGTAGCTGCGGGCGAACCCCCGGGCCGCCGTGTGGCGTGGCCCAACCGTATCTGAGGCGACTTCCCCGTTCGAGAGGGCTTTCGGACGAAGGGGTAGCTGCGTCTCGAACGGGTATTCAGTAGTGAATTCAGCGGGAAAGATGAGGGAATGAACCATTTCGAAGTTCTCAACACCAGTGACGACGTCCTCGATCACGACGATTCCAATGCCGTGCGCGCCGAGCTTGCGCTGCGCGGGCCGCGCATCCGGGCCATGTTGAAGGCGAAGCTGGGTGATGACGTATACTCATGCTGGTTTGGTTCGCTTGAATTCGATCACATCGACGGCGATGCCGTGCGGGTCTCGGTGCCGGTGAAGTTCCTCAAGAACTGGATCCAATCGCATTACGTGGATGACCTGCTGGCCTGTTGTCGCAGCGAATTTCCGACGATCGTCCGGGTGGACGTGCAGTTGCGCCAGCCTGCCGCCATACAAGTGAAGCCGTCCGTGGTAGCCGGTGCTGCAGCCTCGGATCGACCCACGCCGTCGCACGCGCCGGCTCTGTCGGGTGACCGTCGTCATTCGGCCACCGAGGCCAAGGGCATGCAGCCCCACGTCGGCCGTAACGCCGTGAACGGCTTTGAGGGTTCGCCGCTGGACGCGCGCTGCACATTCGAGACGTTCATCGTCGGGCCGTCGAACCGCATGGCGCATGCGGCGGCGATTCAGGCGGCGGAAACCGTGTTCGCCGAAGATCGCGGCTTCAACCCCTTGTTCCTGCACTCCAATGTTGGCCTTGGCAAAAGCCACTTGCTGCATGCCATCGCCTGGGAAGTGAAGCGTCGCACACCGCACGCGCAGGTGCTTTACCTGACGGCCGAGCGCTTCCTGTTTCAGTTCGTCGAGGCCATCCGCTCGCAGGACGCGATTGCCTTCAAGAACAAGTTCCGCTCCATCGACATTCTGTTGATCGACGATTTCGAATTCATGCAAGGTGACAAGACCGAGCAAGAATTCGAACATATTATCAATGCTTTGCTCGATGCCGGCCGGCAACTCGTCGTCGCCTCGGCCCGGCCTCCGGCGCAGATCGAGCGGCTCAACGATCGCATGCGCTCGCGCCTCCAGCGCGGCCTGGTGACCGAATTGCAGCCGCTCAATGTCGATTTGCGTTACAAGATCCTTGAGCGCCGCATGCAGGAGAAGCGTGCGCAAGATCCGCTGTTTGAGATCGACCGTGAGATCCTGACGGTGCTGTCTGAGCGCTTAACGGAAAATGGTCGTGAACTCGAGGGTGCGATCAATCACCTGTTTGCCAACTGGCAGGTCACGCGGCAAGCCGCCACGATGGAAACGGCCGACGCAGTGATGCGCGGCCTGGTGCAGGGCATCGAGCCCCGCCGCATCAAGATCGAGGACATCCTGCGCATCGTCTCGCGGCATTATGCGGTGACCCGCGCCGATATCGTCTCGCAGCGCCGGCATCGGTCGGTGGTGTGGCCGCGCCAGATCGGCATGTATCTGGCCAAGCAGTTGACGTCTCGCTCATTGCCTGAAATCGGCCGCCGCTTCGGCGATCGCGATCACACGACGGTGCTGCACGCCATCCGCAAAATTGATCGCGAGTTGACGGCTAACACCCGCCTGCGCGACGAACTTGAAACGCTGAAGTCGCAGTTGAGCCGCTCGTCATAAGCGAGTGAGGCACGAGAAAGCCCAGCAAATGCTGGGCTTTCTCATGTGTGAAAATGGCCTGCACGACGCCAGCGCCGGGTGAAAACCGGTGATGAGCGGATCACCCCAACACTGCGGTTTGAAACAGCGTTACGCGCAGCCCGCCATGCGCGACCGGCGCGGCATTGGGCCGAAACGGCAAGCCGGTGGCGTAGGCCAGCGTTGGCTCGGTTGTCAGAATACCCACCCGCCAGCCGCCAAAACGCGTCATCATCGTCTGCCCGAAGGTGCGATACAGCGCGACCAGCTTCGCCGTGTCACCCATGCGGGTGCCGTACGGCGGGTTGGTGATCACCAATCCGGGCGGGCCGTCAGGTGGTGTCAGATCGGTGATCGTGCATTGCTTGAAGTCCGTAAACTCGGCAACGCCTGCACGCTCGGCGTTGGCACGGCTCATCGCGATCGCGCCGGCGTCCCGGTCGCTACCGTAAAATCGGGCTGTCGGCGTCCGACCCTTGTTAGCCGCGCGCATTTTCTGCCACGCCGCCGCGTCGAAGTTGGCGAATGTCTCGAACGCAAAGTGCCGCGCGCGTCCGGGATTGAGGCGTGCCGCAAGTTCCGCGGCTTCGATGACGAACGTGCCCGCGCCGCACATCGGATCGACAACCGGCTCGTGGCCCGTAAAGCCGCATTGGCTGAGGAACAACGACGCCATCGTTTCCCGCATGGGGGCTGAGTTGACGTCCTGCTTGTAGCCACGCTTGTGCAGCAGTTCGCCCGACGTATCGAGGCTGATGGTGCACAGATCGTGCTCGATGCGCGCGCGCACGACAACGTCGGCTTCCGGAGCCAGCGGCGCACCCAATGTTTCGCTGATTGCTGTTGCGATCCGCTCGGCCGCAGCGTCTGAATGATAGATGCGCGATTTCTTGCACGTCACTTCGACCCGGAACGCTACGTCGGGCCTCAGCACCGTGGCCCACGGCACCCGGCGGGCGCGACCATCGAGTTGCGCCAGATGCAATACCTTGAATTGATCGATCCGCGCCAGCACGCGGCCCGCACCTCGGATCCACAGGTTCGCACGCCAGACCTCTGGCCATCCGCCCAGCACGGTCACCCCGCCGGGTACGGTACGGACCTGCTTGAACCCTTTGCCGCGCACCTCTGCGTAAAGCGCGTCCTCCAGCCCGGGTGCGGTTGCCAGAAAAATCTCGAAATTTCCGTCGTTGGTCATTTTTCCTGCATATCGGGAACCGCAAACGGCAGCGACCCTTATTGTTGGCATCCGCAACATCAATAAAGTTTGTCGACCACGCCGGAGCCTTGCTGGACCAGTTGTGCCGCCGTCAACCAGACGTCGCGACCGCGGATGCTCGAACGCATTTTCTCCAACCAGCGCGCGTCGATGCTGCGCGGTCCGAAGTCATCGTCGAACAGTTCGTTGGTCACCTGTGTGATCGCGGTCTTTTGCATCGCCTCGACGTTCAGCTGGGGTGCACTGCGTTTCAGGTCTTGTAATGCGCGCTGCTGGTCCGGCGATAGACGGAAGCTGGCCTCGTGAAACATGAATCTGGCAGCCGGATGCGCGAGCCGTTCCGCCCCGACCAGATAGATCGGCACGCACATCGACGCGCAGAACCTGCCGGCCTCGATGATGGTATCGATTTGACGCGCGCGCGACGCAATGCGGATTTCCTTGATGACCTCGCGCCCGTGCGCGACCGAACCGCCCGGCGAGTGCAGCGAAATGACGATGCGGCGGGGGTCGTTTTCGAGCTGTTCGAAGGCCTCGGCAAAACGTTCGCGCATCGGTGCTTCGACGGGGCCATTCCATTGCACCACGACGCGGTCCGCCTCCTGGCGCAGGCTCAGCCCTGCAGGCATCGACGGAAGTCTGCTTTTGCCGCCCGAAAATGCCGCGACCAACAGGGCCACGACCGCCAATACCAACACCCGCATGACCAATCACTCCCGCCAAGGCTGTGCCGATACTAGGTGCGACGGCTTTCCAAGATTTGAATACGGCGGACTGACGTGGCCTGATCTGGGAAGAGGGTTAGCATGGTCTTGACGGCATTCCGGGCAATCCGGGCTTCCGGTACTTGCAAAGTCAACCCGTACAGGTCACTTTGGCGCGAAAGTGAGTCGCGCCGGGCTATGTCGTTGTTTTGTCACACATAGCCCTGTGGAATGCCCGGTGCGCGTGCCGGGGCTTGTGATATGGTTGCGTGCGGGAAAGCATTGTCAACGCATCGAGGTCTGGGGTTCATGAAGCTCGTTATCGAACGCGGGGAGCTATTGCGAGCCCTGGGGCACGTCACCAGCGTCGTCGAGCGCCGCACTACCATCCCCATTTTGTCCAACGTTTTCCTCAAGGCCGCCAACGGGATGCTACATCTCAAGGCGACGGATCTTGAGCGCGAAGTGGTCGAGCAAGTGGCCGCAAACGTGGTGCAGCCGGGAGCTGTGACGGTGCCAGCTCACCTGCTACACGATATCGTCCGTAAATTGCCCGACGGCAGCGAAATCGAGATCAAGCGCGATCCGGAAAAGGAGCGTCTGACGATCGTCTCGGGCCAGTCGCAGTTCGCCTTGCAGACCCTTGCCGCCGAAGATTTTCCCGATTTGTCCGGCGGGGAGTTCCCCCATACCTTCGAAATCGCGGCGCACGACCTCAAGAAGCTGATCGACAAGACGCGGTTCGCCATCTCGACCGAGGAGACCCGGTATTATCTGAACGGCATCTACATGCATCCGGCGCAGGCTGCCGACATGCCTGTGTTGCGCGCCGTCGCCACCGACGGCCATCGGCTGGCGCAGATGGATGTCGTGTTGCCGGAAGGTGCTGCCGGCATGCCGGGTGTGATCGTGCCGCGCAAAACGGTGCATGAGCTTGTCCGCTTGCTCGAAGCCAGCGAACATATGGCCACCATGTCGGTTTCACCCGCCAAGGTCCGCTTCGAGATTGGCGCTGTCACTTTGACGTCGAAACTGATAGACGGAACATTCCCCGATTACGGTCGCGTTATCCCGCAGAACAACGACAAGGATTTGCGCGTCTCCAACGCCGAGTTCATCAGTGCGGTCGATCGCGTCTCCACCATCGCCAGTGATCGCGGGCGCGCCGTCAAGCTGGCCATCCACGGCACCAAGCTGACGTTGTCGGTCAACAATCCAGAGGGCGGTAGCGCCAGCGAGGAGGTGGCGATCGAATACACGTCCACGCCGTTGGAAATCGGCTTCAATGCGCGCTACCTGCTTGAAATTGCCAATCAACTCGAGAGCGATACGGCACAGTTCAAGCTCGCCGACAGCGGTGCACCCACCATCGTGCGCGATGGCAGCGACGCCAATGCGCTCTACGTGCTGATGCCGATGCGGGTGTGATGCTCGTGCGGCGGAGTTTGAATTGCGGGCAATCGCTGCACGAGGCGCGGTTGATGGGTACCGTCCGCTGATGGATACGATCGAGGCACGTGCCACCGTTTCCCATCGTCTGTGGGTCGAGCGGCTCGTGCTGACGAATTTTCGCAACTATGCCAACGCAACGCTGCCGTTTGACGCTTCGCCCGTCGTGCTGGTGGGCGAAAACGGTGCCGGCAAAACCAATCTGATGGAAGCCGTGTCGTTGTTGGCTGTAGGGCATGGCTTGCGGCAGGCGGCCTATGCGGACCTGGGGCGGGTCGCCGGCCCGGGCGGATGGTCGGTCGCGGCCACGCTGCGCAATCCCACCGGCGCGGTCGATATCGGCACTGGCATGGTGCCTGCGGCCGCTGCTGCGGCTGCCGGTCGCAGCAGCCGCATCGTACGCATCGACGGCGAAACCAAGGGCGGCACAGCGGCGCTCGCCGATCATGTCGAGATGGTGTGGTTGACGCCCGCCATGGACGGATTATTCATCGGTCCGGCCAGCGAGCGCCGTCGTTTTCTCGATCGGCTCATCCTCTGCTTCGATCCGCGCTACCGCACCCGCATCGGTCACTTCGAACGTGCGATGCAAAGCCGCAACCGGCTGCTTGCTGATGGCGTCTCCGATCGCACGCGCTTTGAAGGCTTTGAGCTGGTGATGGCTGAAACCGGCGTCGCGATCGCTGCCGCTCGCCTGGAAGCCGTCGGCCAGCTGGCCATAACAATCGCCGAGCGCCGCGTCCGTAGCCCAGACAGCCCCTTTCCCTGGGCCATGCTGGCGCTCGAAGGCACGCTCGAAACGGAACTCGCGCAGCGGCCAGCCGTCGACGTGGAAGAGATCTATGCGCACCTGCTCGCCACCACGCGCGAGCGCGATCGCGCGGCCGGACGCACCCTGACGGGGCCACATCGCTCGGATCTGCAGGTCGGCCACGGACCTAAGGGCATGCCCTCCCGGCAGTGTTCGACCGGCGAGCAGAAAGCGCTGCTGGTCGGACTTGTGCTGGCGCACGCAGAACTCACCAGCCAGCGCCGCGATGGCGGTGGGCCGATCCTGCTGCTGGACGAAATTGCAGCCCACCTCGACCCCGCGCGCAGGGCCGCCCTTTACGACGAGATCCTGCGCCTCGGCCTGCAGGCCTGGATGACCGGAACCGACGTTGAACCTTTCGCGCAGCTGGCCAGTCGCGCCCAGATATTTCACGTTCGCGAGGCCCGTTTGACACCGGTTTCGTGAGGCCTCGGCGCGGGCTTCACCGAAAGTCCGAAAATCAACTGTAACGCACTGAATTTATGATATTAAAAATCAAGCGGAGAACGGCTTGAAAACGACGATTCGGCGTGCCTTTCCAGGCCGCATGCTGTAAGGTCTTTTGGCAGTTGCGAGCCCGCCGGTTTCGGGCGTCATTTGCCGTGTTGGCCAGCGCGTCCCGCGCCGGCTCCGATCTCAGTTTTGAGGCGCGCGGCACTCCGAAAAGGACCTATCGCGCATGAGCGCCCTTCCGAACGATATGCCTGAAGCCGTGCCTGGCGAGCAGCCGACAAAACCCGTCCTGCAAGTGCCGGCTCAGCCCCCGGTCGACGCGTCCGACTATGGCGAGGACAGCATCAAGATGTTGAAGGGGCTCGATGCCGTGCGCAAGCGGCCGGGCATGTATATCGGCGATACCGATGATGGGTCTGGCCTCCACCACATGGTCTACGAGGTCGTCGACAACGCGATCGACGAAATTCTTGCCGGCTATGGCACCGAATGTCACGTCACGCTGAACCCCGACGGTTCCGTCACGGTGCGTGACAATGGCCGCGGCATTCCCACCGGCATCAAGCGTGACGACGACCAGGATCCCAAGCGCTCAGCCGCCGAAATCGTGTTCACCGAATTGCATGCCGGGGGTAAGTTCGACCAGAATTCCTACAAAGTTTCCGGTGGCCTGCACGGCGTCGGCGTCTCGGTGTGTAACGCGTTGTCGACGTGGCTGCGGTGCCGCATCTGGCGCGATGGCAAGGAGTTCGAGATCGATTTTGCGATGGGTGTGCCGACGGGGCCGTTGCGCATTCTGGGGCCGGCACCGAAGGACAAGCGTGGCACCGAAGTGTCGTTCCTGCCGAGCCCGGAGACGTTCCACAACATTCTGGAGTTCAGCGCCCCCACGCTCGAGCGTCGACTGCGCGAATTGGCGTTCCTCAACTCGGGCGCGCGGATCGTGCTGACGGATGCGCGTCACGCCGACGTCAAAGTCGAGGAAATGTACTACGAGGGCGGCGTCGCGGCCTTCGTTCAGTATATCGACAAGACGCGCCGGCCGCTGCTCGACAAGCCCATTCTCATTCGTGGCGAAAAGGATGGCATCACCGCCGAGGTCAGCCTGTGGTGGAACGACAGTTGGGACGAGCACATGCTCATCTTCACCAACAACATTCCGCAGCGAGACGGCGGCACGCATCTGGCAGGCTTCCGTGCAGCGCTCACGCGCCTGATCGTGAAGTACGCCGACGACACCGGCATTTCCAAGCGCGAAAAAATCTCGCTGACCGGCGACGACAGTCGAGAAGGTCTTACCTGCGTGCTGTCGGTCAAGGTGCCGGACCCGAAGTTCTCCAGCCAGACCAAAGACAAGCTGGTGTCGTCGGAAGTCAAGCCGGTGGTCGAGAGCATCGTCGCCGATCAGCTCGGGGCCTGGTTCGAAGAACACCCGAAAGAAAGCAAGATCGTCATCGGCAAGATCGTCGAGGCGGCGGCGGCGCGCGAAGCGGCTCAGAAGGCGCGCGAGATCAAGCGCAAGGGCGCGCTCAACTTGAATTCGCTGCCGGGCAAGCTGGCGGAGTGCCAGAACCGCGATCCCGCCAAAACCGAAATGTTCATCGTCGAGGGCGATAGCGCCGGCGGTTCTGCCAAGCAGGGCCGCAATCGCGAATTCCAGGCCGTGCTACCCATCCGCGGCAAGATCTTGAACGTCGAACGTGCGCGCATGGACAAGATGCTGTCGAGCCAGGAAATCGGCACACTCATCACCGCACTGGGCACCGGCATCGGTCGGCAGGTCGAAGGACACCCTGGCGGCTTCGACATCACCAAGCTGCGCTATCACAAGATCATCATCATGACGGACGCCGACGTCGACGGCGCCCACATCCGCACGCTGCTGCTGACGTTTTTCTATCGCCAGATGCCGCAACTCGTCGAAGGCGGATATCTCTACATCGCCCAACCGCCGCTCTACAAAGTCACCAAGGGCAAATCGCAGGCCTACCTCAAGGATCAGCGTGCCTTCGACGAGTACATGATCGACAGCGGGCTGGAAGACGCAACACTCACGCTGGCATCCGGCGAGGTGCGATCATCCAAAGACCTGCGCGACATCATCGATCAGGCGCGTTCGACGGTCAACATCATCGACGGGTTGCACTCGCGCTATGCACGCTATGTGGTGGAGCAGGCGGCGATCGGCGGCGCGTTCGACCAGAAGCTCACGTCGAATATCGACGACGCCAACGCCGTTGCGGCTGAAGTGGTACGGCACCTCGACGGCATCTCCGACGAGACCGAAGCGGGCTGGACGGGTAGCTTCGTCGACGACGGCTTCACGTTCAAACGCATGGTGCGCGGCGTCGCGGAAGTGCGCCATCTCGACCGTGCTCTTCTCGCAAGCGTCGAAGCCCGCCGCCTCGGCGAGCGCCGCACGCACTTGAAAGAGATTTACGGCGCGCCGTCGCTGATCAAGCGCAAGGATGTGGAGCGGCAGATTACGGGGCCGCGCGCGTTGCTCGATTGCATCTTCGAGTTCGGCCGCAAGGGGCTGACATTGCAGCGCTACAAAGGTCTGGGCGAAATGAACCCGGAACAGCTTTGGGAAACCACGCTCGACAAGGAAGTGCGCACGCTGCTGCAAGTCAAGGTGGGCGACCTCGGCGAGGCTGATGAAATTTTCTCCAAGCTGATGGGCGACGTCGTCGAGCCCCGCCGCGAGTTCATCCAGGAAAACGCGCTCAACGCCAGCGTCGACGTGTAGGCGTCGGTGTGTGATCGAACAGGAACCACGGTTTCGTCTGCGCGTTTGCTTGTCGTGGAGCAACGCGCGGGATCATTTCATGAGTTTCATTGCTTGGATTGTCGTGGGCCTCATCGCCGGTTGGCTCGCTGAACGGATCGCATGCCGACGGCACGGGCTCATCACCAACCTGATCGTCGGCGTCATAGGTGCGTCGATCGGGGGTTTCGTGTTTTCGAGCATTCTGGGCTTCCGCTACGACGAGGGCGTAAACTTGGCATCGATCGTGGTCGCCACCGTCGGTGCCGTTCTTCTGCTTGCCGTATTCGGCGGCGTACGGCACGATCGAACGCGGCTGGGCTAGTATTGCGTGATCATGGATGCGTCGCCCGTTGCGGACAGATCGCTGGCGCAGCTGGACATGCGCGCCAGGTTGATTGACGGCGCTGCCGCTGATCCAGTCGCACCTGCGATCGCAAGCAAGGCAAGGTCTGCATCATGGCACCGATTGTCGTTACCGTTTCCCATCACCTCGGCAAGGAGGAAGCCATCCGGCGGATGAAACCGGCGCTGGGAAAGGCCGCCGAAGCGTTTCCTGTCTTGAAGATCGAGGAAGAAATCTGGTCCGGCAATCGCGTCGAGTTTCGTGTGCGCGCTGTGGGGCAGGTCGTGTCGGGCAATTGTGATGTCGGCGAAACAAGTGTCCGACTGGAATTGACGCTGCCGTGGCTGCTGCACAAGTTCGCCGCCACCGCGCAGAAAATCATCGCCGGTCGCGGTCAGGCCTTGCTGGAAAAGAAATGAGCGCGGGCATGGGCGCTGTCGGTCGCAGGCTCTTGCAATGTTCGCCGTAACCTTGGAGTTTGCGGGCTTACCGCCCCCTGCCCGGAACTCCGATGATCAAACCTCTCGACGGCCTGCTCGTGGTAGCGCTTGAACAAGCGGTGGCGGCGCCGCTGTGTTCGCGCAAACTCGCCGACGCCGGCGCGCGGGTTGTCAAGTTGGAGCGCCCCGAAGGCGATTTTGCCCGCGATTATGATACGCTGGTGAATGGCGGAAGTGCTTATTTCGTCTGGCTCAATCGGGGCAAGGAATCCGTCGTGGTCGATCTCCGGCGCGCCGCTGATCGTGCCTTGCTGGACGCCTTGCTCGCGAAAGCCGACATCTTCCTGCAGAATCTCAAGCCGGGCGTGATCGCCAAGCTCGGCTATCCCCTCGATGAATTGCGTCGTAAATTTCCCCGGTTGGTCTGCTGCTCGATCGCGGGGTATTCCCCGCACGGCCCCTACGCCAAACGCAAGTCATACGATCTGCTGGTGCAGGCGGAATCGGGCCTGTCGTCGTTGACCGGCAATCCCGAGGCACCTGCGCGCGTCGGTGTGTCCGTCGTCGACATCGCGACCGGAATGAACGCTTACGAGGGTATTCTCGAAGCCCTCTTGCGGCGCGCCCGTACCGGCGCAGGCGGCGAAGTGCAGGTGTCGCTGTTCGGTTCGATGGCCGAATGGATGAGTGTGCCGCTACTGCAGGCAGCTGGCGGAAAACCGCCGCAACGCATGGGGTTTTCGCATCCGACCGTGGCACCCTACGGCGTATTTCAAACGCGCGACGGCACGCCGATCCTGATCTCCATCCAGAACGACCGCGAGTGGGTGGTGCTGGCTAGCGAGGTGCTCAAGCGCGCCGACCTTGCTCACGATCCGCGTTATGCGACCAATGTGGCGCGTGTCGCCAACCGCCGCGAAATGGATGCGCTCATCGCCGTTGATTTCGGCACGCGGGAAATTGACGCGCTGGCGGTGGATCTTGATCGCTGCGAAATCGCCTATGGCCGCGTCAACGATGTGCATGGTTTGAGCGCGCACCCGCATCTGGCGCTGACGACGGTGATGACGCCGAGCGGGCCGGCGGCCATGCCGGTGCCGGCATCCGTGCATGAGGGGGCGACCTTGGACTTCGGTGCGGTGCCAGCACTGGGTGCCGACACGGCGCGGGTGCGTCGCGAGTTTCTCGGGGGAGGGGCGGAATGAGCGGCGCAATTCTGGCAATCGATCAGGGCACCACCTCCAGCCGCGCCATCGTATTTGATGCCGCGCTTCGGCCTCTGGGCGTGGGGCAACAGGAATTCCCGCAGCATTTTCCCTATTCCGGCTGGGTCGAGCACGAGGCCGAAGACATCTGGAGCGCGACGCTTGCGACCGCGCGCGCGGCAATCGCGCACGCCAAGCTGATCCCGCACGCACTCGCGGCTATCGGTATCGCCAATCAACGCGAAACCTGCCTGTTGTGGGATCGCCGCACCGGCACACCGATCCATCGCGCCATTGTCTGGCAAGATCGCCGTACCGCCGACTACTGCCAGCGCTTGCGAGCGGACGGCCTCGAAGCGATGATCACCGAGAAGACTGGGCTGCTGCTCGATCCCTACTTTTCAGGCACCAAGGTTGCGTGGCTGCTCGACACCATTCCTGGCGCACGTACGCTTGCCGAAGCCGGACATTTGGCGTTCGGCACGATCGACACTTTTTTGTTGTGGCGGCTGACCGGCGGCAAAGTGCACGCCACCGACGCCACCAACGCCTCGCGCACGCTACTTTACAATATCCACACGGGCAGCTGGGACGATGATCTCTTGCGCCTGTTCGGACTGCCGCTCGCCATGATGCCAGACGTGCGCGATTGCGCGGCGGACTTCGGCGTCACCGATCCGCAATGGTTTGGCGCGGCAATCCCGTTGCGCGGCGTCGCTGGCGATCAACAGGCAGCGCTCATCGGACAGGCCTGCTTTGACCCGGGCATGATGAAATCGACCTATGGTACCGGCTGTTTCGCGCTCCTGAACACCGGGACCGCGCCTGTCCGTTCCACCCATCGGTTGCTGACGACGGTCGCCTATCAACTCGGCGGTCAACGGCACTATGCGTTGGAAGGCGCGATCTTCGTTGCGGGTGCGTCGGTGCAATGGCTCCGCGACGGGCTCGGCATCATCACGTCGGCTGAGCAAACCGCAGTCCTCGCCGAACGCGCCGATCCCAATCAGGACGTGGTGCTGGTGCCGGCATTCGTCGGCCTTGGTGCACCGCATTGGCGGGCGGATGCGCGCGCCGCTCTGGTCGGCCTGTCGCGCAATACGGGGCCGGCCGAGCTGGCACGGGCGGCCTTGGAAAGCGTCGCCTTCCAGACCGAAGATCTGTTGGCGGCGATGCGTGGCGATTGGATGCAGACTGCACAAACAGTGCTGCGCGTCGACGGCGGCATGGTCGCCAGCGATTGGACGATGCAGGCCTTGGCCGACATTCTCGATGCGCCCGTCGACCGTCCGGCGGTGATTGAGACGACGGCGCTGGGTGCGGCCTGGCTTGCGGGGCATGGCGCGGGCGTGTGGCCGGATCAGGCAGGTTTTGCCAGCCTTTGGCGGAGCGATCGCCGGTTCACGCCGTCAATGGAACCTGACCTTCGCCGACGCAAACTCAAGTCATGGCACCGGGCGGTGGCTGCAACATTGCTGCATGCTGACGGCTAGATCGCTGTGGCTTTTGCTAATTCGCGGAACGACCCTAGCTCTTTGTTTTGTCGCGTTTCTTGTCGGAAAACAGTTCCAGGTCACTACTTCTGACCGACCGGCATCAGATGGCAGCGCCCACCAATGCCGCGCTCTCGGATACTGTTTTGAAGTCTTTCATAATGTCTTTCAGGAGGTTTTCTCCTGCAGTTGTCAGAAAGCAGTTTCGCTCGCGCCGGTCGCCGGCATTCACTTCCATACGCACTAAATTGAGGCCGTGGATGCGCCGGCTGCCATGCTCCGAGAGGAGCCCGATTGTTCGACTTGCTGTACTGTCGACGGTGTCGATGCTGCGGATCAGTTCACGTTGTTTGACACCGGGATCGCGGGCCGCGAGCAAGAGCGACTGGAGTTGCATCAGGGTCATGTCCGGATGCAGGTCTCTGAGGCGCTGGAGCGAAGCGATCAACGCTGCAGCGATAAGGTAGTTCGGGTTTGTAACCACAGCATTGCTCTCCTGGGCGTCTTTGCAAAATGCGCAGGCGGCCCTTACAGGCGATAGCGGATCTGGTCGGACCAGAAGCGTTCGAGCCGCACCAGCGATTTATTCAGCGATTTGAATTCGTCGAAACTGACCTGGCCGACCTGTTCGACGGTGCCGAGCTGCCGCTGATACAGATCCTGGACGACCTCGCAGGCGTCCTTGCCTTTTTCGGTCAGGCTGACGCGCACGGAACGGCGATCGGTGTCGCTGCGCTTGTAGTGAATATATCCCATGTCGACGAGTTTCTTTAAGTTATAAGAAACGTTCGACCCGAGATAATAGCCGCGTGTCTTGAGTTCGCCCGCTGTCAATTCGCTGGACCCGATATTATACAGCAACAGGGCTTGCACGCTGTTGATGTCGGAGCCGCCGATGCGGTCGAATTCATCCTTGATGACGTCGAGCAGCAGACGGTGCAGCCGCTCGATCAGCCGCAGCGACTGCAAATATTCGCTTTCAACGACTGTATCCTTCTTCGGCGCGATGGTACGCGCAGTATTCAACGCAACGCTCATAGTAAAACTTCCCTGCCGTTGTCATGGCCTTGATGCGAAGCACTTTTTTGGTCCCTTGAAAACTGTTCGAGGATATTCAAAAAGGCTTCGAGTTGACGCTCCCGGTATTCCGGGTTGACATGGAAGTTACCAGAAAGCTCCTAAGTCCCCCTTAAGTGCATTGGTAAATGAACAATGACTTGATAACCGAATTTCAGCTGTTATTCGTGTTTTTTGTATCAAAATCGACCGTTTTCGAGTTCGCTCCGCAGCGGCAGTATCAAATCGCCCGACTTAGGAGCAGAAAAGAACGCATCGATGGACGTTTTTTCCACGTCACCGATGGCAGCAATGTTGTGCGCCAAGCGATAGGTCGCAATCAAGGCCGCGCGCACGTCGCTCTGGCGGGCCGTCTGCAGCAAACGCATCTGCAGCTGGTGACCGGTGATGGCTGCTCCGAACGGCGCCGTGTCGGGGCGCATGACGGTTGCGCGGTCGGATGATCCAACAGGCGGCGGTCCAGGGTTCTGGTGCAAGTTATCCAGCAGTGGATCGATCGGCTGGCCGTCGGCGAGCGCTGCGATGATCGCGGGAAACGAGGCCGTGGGAATGCAATGGGTGACAAGTCCGGCGGCATAAGCCTCAGCACGGCCGACCCGGCGTCCGCTTTCAATCAGATCGATGCCGAGCTTTTCGTCGAGCTGTGCCAGTTGCGGCGCAATTCCGCATAATGGCAACGGTTGTATTTTGGGCAGAACAAATCCGTAATCGTCGCCGGCGACGCGATGCGTGGTGTAGGCGGCAACCCCGAGCGCCGCAGCACCGAGAGTGCCCCCGATCAAAGCGACGATGGGCTTCGGACAGCAGTCGAGATGCCAGAACAATTGCAACCGTTCGGCGACATCCGCAATCGAAGCAGCCTCGCCTCCGGCGGTCGATGCGTCATCGCAAAGCAGTACCAGCGCATACAGATCCGGTGAGCGGGCCGCCTTGATGATATGTGGCTTCAACGCAACATAATCGCTGCAGGCGTTCATTTTCACGAGATCGGCGATCGAAACTGCGCCAAAACCGGTAATGGCAGGCGACGCTGCCGCGCTTGAGCCATATTTAGACCAAGTCGATGTCTCATTATCACCCACAGTTATTCTCCCAGTATCAACACTTTCGTTCCAGCCAGATGCTTGCGGCATCGTTTAGCGACGTTCATAAGCGTTATGCAGAGTGCTGAACACGAGGTTCCGCGAACGCGGTCATTCATAGGCTCGGCAAACCCGAGCGGCGGCGGCAGCCGCTGAGCAGGCTCGCATCGAGCCGCATGAGTGTTGAACAGTAAGCATGTGAGTAAACCGTGTCGGTTGTCATTCGCTCTCGGCGAATGTCGATCGTGAGTCTAGGGGCATTTGGTCGTCCGGTCTGTAGGCGTCGCCGACGAAGGTTTGAGAAAGCGGCGCAATGATCTTTGATCTGCCTGTCAGGGCCATCGGGTTTTTTTGTAGCACTGTGACGATGATGGTGTCGCTTGCGGCGGTGCCCGCGCGAGCGCAGGTAGTGTCCCCGCCACAGCCGCCCGCAGGTGTGATCCAGCCGTCTGACATCAATGGTTACTCCTGGCCCGCAGACGAAATTGTCAAGGCGCAGGCGCGATGTGCGCAAGTGCTGAAAGGCCTGGCGATCGTGGCAAAGCCGCTTCCGCCCGTACGCGACCATGAATGCGGCAGCCCCGCACCTCTCGAGTTGACGTCCATCGGCAGGTCGCCTGCTGTCGTTTTATCGCCGCCGGTCATCGTCACCTGCGATATGGCAGCGGCGATGCATCGTTGGGTCAAGGACAGCGTGCAACCGCTGGCGCGTCAACACCTCGGCGGCGATGTGGTGCGCATAGAAACGATGAGTTCCTATTCCTGTCGGACCGCGTATGGGCGCAAGGATGCGCGCCTCAGTGAGCACGGCAAGGCGAACGCGATCGATATCCGCGCATTTTTCACCGCTGCGGGCGTGGGCAGTGTCGTGCTGGCGGATTGGGGGCTCACGGGCCGTGAAATTGCTATACAGGTGGCGGCCGCTAAAAAGTATGAAGCGGAGCATCCGCGCGCAAATGCAACCGCGCCTGCCACCGCTTCGGCCGCCCTGACGCAGCGCGGCGCACCGCTACCGTCGACAGTCGTCACGGGATCGATCGGATTGAACGGATCGGTTCCAGGCATCTCAATTGCTACGCCCCATATGGCCGTCGGCACGCGTGACGGGACTTCGATCGGACTGCATCTCCCGTCGCCGTCGGACACGGGATTGGGGCTTTCCAATACATTCGGCGCGCAGAGCCGCTTGGGCGGTCCAGCCGCAACGGCCGACTCCGGCGGTCCCGACAGTCGCACTTTCTTTTTGCGCGGTGCGCACGATGCTGCCTGCGGCGTGTTTGGGACGGTGCTTGGCCCTGAGGCCAACGCTGCCCATCGCAATCATTTTCACGTGGATATGGCCGATCGCAAGGTCAAGGCGATCTGCGAGTAACGGTAGCTTCGCCTGCAGACGATGCCGCCGAGCGCGGGGTGAGGCTGATTTTGTGCCGTTCGCGCCGCACAAATGCCTTCGATGTGCAGCATTTTGCAGTGCGCATTGTGAAGCCGCGACAACATGGGCGACATCGCGAACGGTGAACCGCGGCGTTTGGTGGAGACGTTGGCATCCTGATATGTGCTCGCATCTCGCTGCACGAGGTTCTATGCTGGCGATGTTGACGCAACGATAATTGCCCGCCCGACCGGCACAGGGAAGACGGCGATCCATGGCCAAGATGAAACAGTCTGAACTGCCCACAGTCCCGATGCATCGGACGCTGTCGAAGCCGCGCCGCTTCATACTCAACATGGTGGTTTTCGTCATCATCGTGGCCATGGTCGCGGTCTTGATCTGGCCGACCATCAAAACCGCGGTGCTGACCAACCCGTTCTTGAACAGCTTGATCGTCGGCGTGTTCATTTTCGGGATTCTCTATTGCTTCATTCAAGTGCTGCGCCTCTACCCTGAAATTCGCTGGGTCAATGATTTTCGGATCGCCGATCCCGGGTTGACCCACGGTCCGCAACCGACCCTG
>JANXYD010000498.1 GCA_025350265.1 Hyphomicrobiaceae bacterium
GCCTCGACGGTGGCCGACCCGACCTGTTTCACTCGGTCGGGGACGCGCTGGCGTCGGCTGCCAACCAGCTCAAGCAGAAGGGTTGGGTCAAGGGCCTGCCCTGGGGCTATGAAGTTGACATACCCGCAACGTCCAACTGCGCGCTGGAAGGGCCGCTGCAGGAGCGCCCAATCGCGGAATGGGTGTCGAAGGGGTTCGCACGCGCCGATGGGCGGGCATTTACCAAGGCCGAACTCGGCACCGTCGCCTACCTGATGTCGCCGGGCGGGGCCTACGGACCGTCGTTCCTCGTGACCGAAAACTATAAAGTCATTCGCCGCTACAATACCTCCGATCTTTATGCGACGTTCGTGGGCAATCTCGCCGATCGTATCGGAGGGGGTGGTGATTTCCGGCACCCGTGGAGTAGCATCGCACAACTGACGGAGCGCGATGTGGCTGGCATCCAGAGCCAACTCAGGGATCACGGCGGTGCCATCGAAAAGCTCGATGGCAAGACCGGGTCGAACACGCGGGCGGAAATCGGGGCATTTCAGCGTAAGGCGGGCCTGAAG
The DNA here is from genome assembly GCA_025350265.1 of Hyphomicrobiaceae bacterium. Taxonomy (GTDB): domain Bacteria; phylum Pseudomonadota; class Alphaproteobacteria; order Rhizobiales; family Hyphomicrobiaceae; genus JABFRJ01. Next base: position 555 of record JANXYD010000498.1, read on the forward strand.
GTGGATTGCTGGCCGACAGCCGCGCTGCTGCAAGCGCTCAAGACGACAGCCGCCAGTGCGGCCAAGCCTTGAGGCGAGAAAGGAAAAGACGGTGACCGACCAACGCCCCCGCGACATGACGACCCGTGATGTGCCACCCCGCGAGATGCTGATGGACACAGTGGTTAAGGCAGTCGGCCCGGCCGAGCGGCGGCATACGGTGTCGCTGTGGTTCTACCTGCTGGGTGCGGTCGCGTTCCTGATCGGCTGCTATCTGCTGTTCATGGAAGACGGCGTGCAATCGCGCGCGCTGCAGCCGACGCTGTCGCCGCGCACGGAGTTGATTGACGGCGGCAGTCTTACTGCCCGGCTCGATGCCACGCGCATTTCGATGACATCAGCCTCGATATCAGCCGAAAGCGATGGCGGCGCCGCGGGCGGCCCGGTGCCGTTCTCGGGCAGCTTCATCGACAGTGTCTGGCGCGAGGCGGAACTGGCCGGCGTGCAACGTTCGACGTTTGACCGTGCGTTTGCAGCCAACCGTCTCTCCGACCCTGAAATCATCGCGCTTTCGGCCCGGCAACCGGAATTCGACCGTGCCGTCGGCGACTACGTCGCCAGCATCGTCAACGCCGATCGCATCGCCGTCGGTCGCGCGCGGCTTGAACAGCAAACGTCAATTCTCGATGCCATCGAAAAGCGCTACGGCGTTGATCGTGCGGTGCTGCTGGCAATCTGGGGCATTGAGAGCAATTTCGGCCTAGCCAAGGGTGACCGCAGCGTAGTCCGCTCGTTGGCCACCCTCGCCTCGGCCGACATGCGCCGTGCGCCGTTCTGGCGCAGCGAGCTAACCGCCGCGCTGACCATCCTGGAACGTGATAAAATTCCGCTTGAGCGCCTGGTCGGCTCGTGGGCGGGGGCGATGGGGCACACCCAATTCATGCCCTCGACCTACGTCAAGCATGGCGTCGATTTCGACGGCGACGGTGTGCGCGACATCTGGGGCTCGGTGCCCGACGCGCTGGCGTCTTCGGCTCGGTATCTGCAAGCCTCCGGCTGGGTCGCCGGGCGGCCATGGGGGCGGGAAGTCGTGCTGCCGCAAGTGTTCGATTTCGCCTTGGCGTCGCCGGGCGCCGGTCGAACCATGACTGCGTGGCGCGTGCTGGGTGTGCGCGCCCAGGCGGGCACCCTGCCAGTCGACGACGGCACTATCTGGCAAACGATTACGCCAGCAGGTGCTGGCGGCCCGGCGTTCCTGGTGTCGGCGAATTTTGATGCGCTGCTGAGCTATAACCGTGCCTATTCCTATGCCATCGCCGTCGGCGCTCTGGCCGACAGAATTTCCGGCGGCGCGGGCATCCAGGCGGCATGGCCGGCCAGCGACCTGCCGATGTCGCGCGACCAGCGCATCGAGTTGCAGGAGATCCTGGTGTCGCTCGGCTTCGATACCGGCGGCATCGACGGGGTGCTCGGCACCAAGTCGCGCGAGGCCATCCGCGCCTTCCAAAAGCTCAAGGGCACTGCCGCCGACGGCCATCCGAGCCTCGTCCTGCTCGACCGCATGCGTACGGAAAGGCGGTTATAGGCGCGTCGGCCACCCTGCTTTGGCCATGTTCCCTCGCCATCTTTGTACTCGACGGCAGACCCGCGATCATGGCATCTGATCGGTTGGTCGAATCCGCCTGTATCGAGGACCTGTCGCTGAATGCAGCGTGCCGCCCCAAGTCTCATCGTCTCTGCCCTGGCCGGCCTGATGCTTGCCGTGAGCTTTGGCGTGGTTAACTCGGTCGCATTCGCGCAAGTGACTGAGGACGCCGCTGCAGTCGGAGCCAGCTACATCAATCCATTCCCGCCCGGAGATGTCTATAAACTGCAGGTTTACGGCGATGTGTTCGTCGACGGATTGCTGCAGGGGCTGGGCGAAAACGTGCGCGCGGAGGAGCGGCTTGAATTGCCGCGCAAGCCACGCACGATTACCGCGCTGGTGCGTTCCGAGTTCGACGAGGATCTGCGCGCCGAGGAGCAGTCGCGCGATCCGATCCACATCGGCGTAATCATGATCGGCCTCAACGATCGCGGTTCCCTCAAGACGCCGGGTAAATCCTCGATCGAGTTCGGCACGCCGGCCTGGAAGGATCAATACAGCCAGCGCCTCGATCGCTTGCTAAAGGCGTTGAAGCGGCGCGGCATGGCGGTCTACGTGGTCGGCCTGCCGCCGCTGCGCAAGCAAAGTTCGAATGCCGATCTTGAAGTCATCAACGAAAGTTTGGTCGAGCGGGCCTTCGCCAACGGCATCCGCTTCATCGAAGTGGCCGAGAGTTTTACCGATGAGTACGGTGCGTTCAGCCAATTCGGTCCAGATAGCACCGGCAATCGCGAAAAGCTTCGGGACGGCGACGGAGTGGGTTTCACGCAAGCGGGCTATCGCAAGCTGGCCGGCTTGGTCACAGCCGAGATCAAGCGCGATCTGGCGGCCGCGCGAGCTGAGCGTGCGGTGCCGCTGGCCGGAACCGAGGCAGAGCAGAAACGTATCAACCCCGATAAAGCTGGCGTGACCGCCGTTGTGGTATCGAAAAGCGTGCTGGTGAAAGAAGCTCGCGAACACCGCGCCTCCGTAGCCGCATCAGCGCTACCGGCGCAGCAGGTGTCCGCAGCTGCGGCGCGCCCAGCTACCGTCCCGGCGGAGCAGAAAGCCGAAACAACACGCATTTCGCTAAAGCTTGCCGGCATTAGCGGGCGCGAAGACGTCACCCAGGTCGAGCTTGTCAGGCCGGCCATTTCAGCGGCCATCATTGCGTTGTTGACGCGCAAGGAAACTGTCGATGCAGTTCAATCACCTTATGAACTGCTGGCCGACGATGTCGGCGACGGCGTCTCCGTAAGCACAATCGTCGCGGGCTTGCCGGAAACGGCCAACGGCTCCAAGCGGCGCGGACCTACCAATCAAGCCGCCTACAGTGCAGTTTGGGTCAAAGGTGAGCGATTGCCCTCAAAGCCGGGGCGCGCCGATGATTTCGTGTGGCCAAAGCAAGCCGCAGACTTCGAGCCGGTCACGCAGCCGGCGGCGCGCCCATCATCTCCCGAACGGTCCAAGACTTCGGCGAATAATGCCACGGCAAAATCGCGCGAACGGGGACAGTCTGCAAAGCAATAACTACAGGCGTTGCAAAGTTGAGGCGGCAAGTTCGATGCCGCGATCACTCGACGTGACCTTGCCGCATATTTCAGCTAGCGGCTTGAAGATTCACGGCCTTCGGACCTTTGCCCCGCTTATCGGGCTCGGTTTCAAACGAAACGCGCATGCCCTCGTCGAGCGAGCCAATTCCGGAACGTTCCACAGCGGTGATGTGGACGAATACGTCCTTGCCGCCCTGGTCTGGAGTTATGAAGCCGAAGCCTTTGGTCTGGTTAAAAAACTTCACTGTTCCGGTCTGCCGCATGCTATGCTCCTGAAGTCCTCTAAAGTGTTCCAATGACGGCACCGGCAGGTGCGCCAAAGTAGATCGAAACAGTCTGGCCCACTATCGGGGAACCTGAGGCATTCAAGAGAGTGGCGCGCAAGTGCAGGCTATCTCAACCAGTCTCAGCAGTCTCCGCCGGGTGCGACATGGCCGCCCGAACTTGCGCTAATATCTGTGATTGATCGAACACGCGCAAGGCTAAATTTTTCGAGAACATAGCAATTTTGTCAAAAATGAGTAACGAGCCGCGCGGCTTTGAAGGCGGTCATGCGGCTGCCTCGGCATTAATGCTGCGCTTTGCGGCCGTCAAGTTCGGTTCGCCCTGGCACCGCATCGACCTCGGTGGTCAGTTCGGCCAGCCTGAAAAGTCCCTTTCCATCATCCCCCAACGTCCTGGCCAAGAACGGCATCAGTGCGGCGAGTTCGGCTGCCAGTTGATAGGGCGGGTTCACGATCACCACTCCGGCGCCGTTCAGCAGCAGTGGATTGCGCAGCGGCCGCAGCAGCAACTCAACCTTCAGGGCCGGGCGCAATCCTGCAGCTCCCGTCACGTCTTGAATGCCACGATGGAAGCGGGTGACCGGCTTTTCGTCCTTGATCGGGTACCACAGCACATAGATGCCAGTTGCGAAGCGCTTGACCGCTTCCGCCAGACTCTTGGTCATGCGTATAAGTTCGCCCGGCTGCTCGAACGGCGGGTCGATCAGGATCAGGCCGCGCCGCTCCCTCGGCGGCACTGCAGCTTTGAGCGCCGCGTAACCGTCTGAATTGGTGATCTTGCAGAGTTTATCCTTAGCGAGAACGTTTCTCAGGATGGCTGCATCGTCGGGGTGGAGTTCGTTGGCCTGCAAAGCGTCGGAGGGCCGCAACGCCGCTTGGACGAGCGCCGGCGAGCCAGGGTAAACAGTCAGCGATCCCAGCGGATTTTCAGACTGCAGCGCGGCAAGGTATGACGCAAGCACCGTCGCAACGGCTGCCGGCAGTGGCACCGCGTCCGGTCCGAACAAACGGCCTATCCCATGACGCCACTCGTCGGTCTTGGCTGCTGCGTCATGATCCAGGCGGTAGCGACCGGCACCCGCGTGGGTGTCGATGACGCGAAAGCCGGTCTCCTTGCGCTTCAGATGCTCGAGGCACAGCATCAGAACGACGTGCTTGAGCACATCGCCGAAGTTTCCCGCATGATAGGCGTGGCGATAGTTCATGGGTGCTCGGGTGAATGGCGAATGGGCGTCGTGGGTGATGTCGGGACGGGAACGGGCTGTCTACCGCTTCTGCTCCCATCGGCCATCCTGGTTTTGTTGCCAATAGGTGAGTTTGCAGTCAGTGCCTTTGGCGGCCTTCCAGTGCATGCGAGCGGCGGCCATGGCGTCCGGGTTGCGTCCGTCAAACAGCAGCACGATCCGATCATAACCGAAAAACCCGGCGGGTGTCGCGCCCTCGACTAGAAACCGCACCGTGGCGTTGTTGGGGTTATCCGGCCCGGTCGTCAGAAAAACCGGTTGCTCGGCCGGCGGACCGTCGGCGGCCGTGCCGTGCGGCAGAAAGCTTTCTGGCTTATACGTCCATAGCAATGCATTCAGCGCCAGCATGCGGCCGTGGTCACCGACTTCGATCACCGCACGCCAGCCGCGCTCGATCACGCGCTCGATCAGCATCGGCAATACCGTTTCAAGAGGTTGCCGCTCGAGATGATAAAACAGCACGTCCGTGGTCATTGCTTGCAAGCCTCAGCGCGGCCGGTCCTCAGCCCTTCTTAGTCTCTTTTTCGTAACGCGCCTTGGTTTCGGCGTTCATCGGGTAGAGGCCGGGCAACGCCGCGCCGGCTTCGATTTGCTGCATGATCCAGGCTTCTTTGCGCTCCTGTTCGGGGGCAGCGGCTACGACCGCGTCGACGAGCGCCGCCGGGATGAGAACCGCGCCATCGTCGTCGACGACCACGACGTCGTTGGGGAACACTGCGACGCCGCCGCAGGCGATCGGTTCCTGCCAAGATACGAACGTCAGGCTAGTGACGGATGCAGGTGCCGCTGCACCCTGGCACCACACCGGCAACCCGGTGCCGAGCACGCCAGCGAGATCGCGTACCACGCCATCCGAGACGAGGCCGGCCACACCGCGCTTCTTCATGCGTGCGCAGAGGATATCGCCAAAGATGCCGGCGTCGGTGACGCCCATCGCATCGACCACGGCAATGACGCCCTCGGGCATTGCCTCGATCGCTGCACGCGTCGAGATCGGCGAGGACCAGCTTTCCGGCGTGGCGAGATCCTCGCGCGCGGGCACGAAACGCAGGGTGAAGGCACGGCCGACCAGTCGCGGCTGGTCGGGCAGCAATGGCGTCGTGCCGCGCATCCACACGTTGCGCAGTCCCTTGGTTAAAAGAATCGTCGTGATGGTCGCTGTGGTGACGCCCGACAGGGCCTTGATGATGGCGGGGGCCAGCGGTTCCGGCGTGGCAATCGGGTGGGCGGACATGAAGGGCGTCTCCGGTTGATGGAGGAATGGAGAAATTCACCCTATCGGACGGGCTCACACAACTGTCAATCCAGAGTCGCCGGTATTGACCGTGCACGCGCTGGGGTCTTAGCGTCGCGGACGGTTGCACAGCGATTCTGGGCCTGAAGCCAATGCACGATATCACCGCGCCGACGTTGCTGCCGCTGGGGGCGCTTTCCGTCGGCGTCGGCACACCGATCGATCTGGGGGAGGGACCGCACGGTCGTCGACGCGTGATCCCGATCCTCGGTGGTACCTTTGCCGGGGCTCGGCTTTCCGGCCGTATCCTGGGCGGCGCCAACGATTACCAGATCATCCGCCGCGATGGCGTGCTTGAATTGCAGGCGCGCTACATCATCGAGACCGACGACCACGCGCTCATCTATGTCGAAAACAACGGCTTGCGCGACGGTCCTGCCGAGTTGCTGGCGGCCCAGGCGCGCGGGGAATTTGTGGATCCGGCCAAGATCTATTTTCGTGCGGTCCCGCGTTTTGAAACAGCCGCGGCTGAATATCAGTGGCTGACGCGCAGGATATTCGTTTGCTCGGGCGTGCGGTATCCTGATCGTGTTGTAATTCATTTTTTTGAAATGACTTAACAATGATTCTTATCTGTAAATTCGGCGGACAATAATAAATATTCTCGACGATTGGACGATGCGAGATCTATATCGAATGGCCTATGCAATTCGATATGTGCGCGTCAAATCATTGTTTTTCAACTGGAAATTTAAAAACGCAAGCCCAAAGATTATTCCCACCGAAGTTTCTCATTGCTGTGTTGCGCTGCAGCACCTTATTTTCTTGCCAGATCGATTTTGGTTTGGTTAATGTCCGCCGAGTTCGACGCTGGGGTCCAAGACCATACCGTCTCGATGACACCATTTGCCGGAGTTTGTCCATGATCGCCACCTTGAAATCGATGCCGGTCAAGCAAAGCTTGCACACTTTCGCTGCCGTATTTTCATTCGCTTTTATCGCGGCACTAATATTTAATTTGATTTGAATGTCAGTTTCAGGGTTGAATTGAGCTGGAGAAGCCACTTCAGAAATCGCTCATAGGAAAAACCAGATCCCAGAATCGGGCACATAGGAAAAGCCACTAAAATTTCGGCGCGTGTAGGTGATAATCGGTGCGCCGACTGCTTGCCGGTGGTAGAGATGCGTCAAATGCCGAAATTTACAACTTCGGTGTGCAACGTCGATCGTGGCGCGCCCTGATGATGCAATCCGTTCTAAATCCTGGCCTGATCGCAGCATGCGCCAAGGTGCGGGTCATTCCCGTGCTGACCATTGCAGACGCGCGCCTGGCGGTGCCGCTGGCTCGGGCGCTGGCCACGGGCGGGCTCACAGTTTTGGAAATCACCTTGCGCACCGACGCGGCGCTCGAGGCGATCCGGCGTATCGCAGCCGAGGTCGAGGGCGTCATCGTTGGCGCGGGAACCGTGCTCGACGCGCAGCACGCTACGGCGGCAATCCAAGCCGGGTCGCAATTTCTCGTTTCGCCTGGGGCCACTCCGCGCCTGTTTGATGCGGCCGAGCATTGGGAGGTGCCGTTGTTGCCGGGTGCGGCAACGGCATCCGAAGCCATGGTGGCGTTCGAGCGCGGTTATCGCTTCTTGAAGTTCTTTCCAGCCGAACAGTCCGGTGGCATCTCTGCCCTTAAAGCACTTGGAGCGCCGTTGGCCGACGTCAAGTTCTGTCCAACCGGCGGCGTCGGTGCCGGCAACATGGCCGCGTATCTGGCATGCTCGAATGTGGTTTGTGTTGGCGGCTCATGGGTCGCACCGGCCAAGCTGATCGACTGCGGCGACTGGGCCGGCATCGAGCTTTTGGCGCGCAATGTCCGCGAAGTGCGTCCGGGAAGCTCCGGCACGCGGCTTTGACCAGGGCGTGCTGCCCTGATTTCGCCAGAAAATGGCCCGTGGTGCGCACGATCCAATAGAGTGTGTGCATGAACCAAGGAATTTGTATGAGCGAGATCATTCCGCTGCAAGTTGGTGCGCCCGATCGGATGCGGCGCATCGCCACGCTGCTGGATCGGCCCACGCAACCATCGCGAGACTGCGGGGTCGTTTGGCTGCCTGGGTTGAAATCGGAAATGACCAGCACGAAGGCATCCGCACTCGCCGAATGGGCGCGAGCGC
>JANXYD010000041.1 GCA_025350265.1 Hyphomicrobiaceae bacterium
TCAGTGAGGGGGTTTCCTCAGTGATGACGGCATCAAGACAGCCCCGCTTGGGCTCTTTGATCGTAAAGAGCACGATCAAGGCGACGATCACGCCGGGAATGCCGAGCACCAGAAACACAGATCGCCAGCCGTAAGCATGCGCCACAGCGCCCGCCATGTCGGCGCCAAGCCATGCGCCGATGGGCGCGCCGAGCGCGAAAATCGTCATCGCCATCGGGCGCCGCGCGGCCGGGAAATTGTCGGCGACGATCGAGTTACAAGCCGGCGTGCCCCCAGCCTCCCCAATGCCGACGCCGATGCGCGCTAGCAAAAGGTCGAAATAACCGCGCGAAAGTCCGCACAGCGCCGTCATCACCGACCAGGCCGCGATCGAGACAACCAGTAGGTTGCGCCGGCTGAAGCGATCGGCAAGCCAGGACAGCGGGATGCCCATGACCACGTAGAACAGTCCCAGCGACACGCCGGTCAACATCGCGACGCCGCCATCCGTAAGCCGCAACTCCAGCCGGATTTGCTCTAGCACCGTCGACATGACGTATCGGTCGGCGATGCTGACCGTGTAGACCAGCATGGTTATAATCAGCACATACCAGCGCTTGGCGACCGGAGGGACGTTCGTGATTTCGATAGCGGCTTCGGTCGTCATCGTTTCTGCCTAGGTGTTTGCAAGGGCCGGTCCCAGCACGTCGCGCAGCGGGCCGAGATAGGGCGCGAAATGCTCCCACTGATCGAGGCCGGACGTGAAGATCGGCTGGCGCACCTGCTCGGAACTGGCGGTGCGGACGGCCCGTTCGGTTTGGTGAAAATTTAGGCAGGCGGCTTCGAACGGGAGCCGACAGAATTCAAGCAAGCGGCGCACCTGGGTTTCCGTATCGGCCACCACATCCTCATAGCGCATCGGTAAAATTTTGCCGGGCAACACCGCGTGCCAATGATCCATCAAAGCCACATAGTCACGGTAGTAGTGGCCGATCTCCTCAAGCCCGTAAGTGAACTCTTGCCCCTCGGCGAACAACTGCTTGAACCCGCTGAAGCAACAGCCCATCGCGCCGCGCCGCGCATCGACGATCTTGGCGTTGGGCAATATCAGGTGGATCAATCCGACATGGCGAAAGTTGTTGGGCATTTTGTCGACGAAGCGGGGTGTGCCAAGCTTGCGGTGGATCCGCGTGTCGCGGATGTAGTCGGCGCCGAATTTCGCGAATTCCTCCGGCGCGATCTCGCCGAGGTTGCCCGGGTAACGCGCCTCCTCGTCGACGCGGCGGCGCCCGTCGAGCTTGTGCGCCAGAGCCAGAATGTCGGGCAGCTCCATCGTGCCCTCCACCATCGAATGCGAGGCTAATATCTGTTCCAGCAAGGTCGATCCCGAGCGTGGCAGGCCGACGATAAAGATCGGATCGACCTGGTCGTTGCCCGCGCCATGCAAGCTAGAAAACAATTCGCTGGTAACGTGTTGGCGTTGCAGGTGAATCTCGGCTTCGAGCTTGCGCCAGTCATATTTGACCTGGTCGCGCTTGAGGCGGTTGCCGCGTTCGTAATACATGAAGGAACCGGCATACTCGCCCGCGTCCTCCAACGCTTTGCCCAAGGCGAAGCACAGATGGAAGCGATCTGCCAGGTCCGTCGTCTCTGCCGCCTCTAGCGCCCGCATCTGTGCGACCACCTCGGCGTCGAACCGATAGGTTTTGAGGTTGGCCAGGCTCCAATAGGCGTCGCCGAAATCCGGTCGCACCCGATGGGCCTGCGAATAGGCGCCGATGGCTTCGGCTTGCTTGCCGGTGGTCTTGAGCGCGTGGCCCAGCGTGAGATGGAGGTTGGGATTGTTAGGCATCTCGGCAAGTTGCTCGTGGTAGATCGCCAGTGCCTCGTCAAAATTGCCGACCGCGAGGTTTTCGGTGGCATAAAGCAGATCGAACTGCGATTTTCCGGGAGCCTTGGCGCGCAATGACGCCGCCTGCCGCAAGGCCTCCCCAAATTTCTGCCGCTTGTGCAGCACATTGACCAAATCAAAATGGGCGTTGGTGTTTTCAGGCTCCACGACAATGCAAGATTCGAGCAGAAATTCCGCATCATCATAGGCGTTGAACTTCATGCCGATCTCGGCCAGCAGT
>JANXYD010000212.1 GCA_025350265.1 Hyphomicrobiaceae bacterium
CTTCGCGTCCCTTGGTAGCGGCATCTCGGCAATGGCGATGGGCTGGATCGGCTATATCGGCACGGCGCAAACGGTTTTTTTCGTTACTGCGGCGCTGATGTTACCCGCCGTCGTTGCGCTCAATTATATTCGCCCAATCGATATCGATCCGCAACTGGCCGACGGCAACGATCCCGTTGCCGACCCCTCTCGATCGCCGGCCGATTTGAGCACGCACTTGTTTCGCCGCAAGCCGATCTACATCTTCAGTGCCTGTCTTCTGCTGTTTCAGTTTGGCAACGCGGCGATGCTTCCGCTCGTCGGTAGTGACCTGACTTTGAAGACAAGTCGTTTCGCGACGCTGCTCATCGCAGCCTGCATTATTGGCCCACAACTGATCGTCGCTGCGTGCGCGCCGAGTGTAGGCAGGCTGAGCGAAATACGCGGCCGCCGGCCTGTTTTTCTCCTGGGCCTATGCGTCGTTCCAGTGCGCGCGGCGATTCTCGCCTATACCAACGATCCTGCAACCATCGTCGTTGCGCAATTGCTCGACGGCATAACCGCCGCTGCACTTGGCGTAACCATTCCCGCGATCGTCGCCGACATTTCCAAGGGGACGGGGCATTTCAATTTAGCGCAGGGCGTCGCGGGTAGCGCTACCGGCATCGGCGCAACATTGAGCCTGCTGGTCTCGGGATATCTGTCGGATAATTTTGGCTCCCATATCGCATTTGCCGGCTTGGCACTGGCCGGGGTATCCGCATTTGTGTTGGCTTATGCTCTGCTGCCAGAAACTGCTGAACACACCGCACATCGCCCCCATCGATGATTGAATCGTGAGTCAGGATATGTTGCATGCGCCTGCAACAGTGCCCCCCCCCCGCACGCCGAAGACTCATGTCACACGCCCTATCGTCATTCCTTTTGTTCAATCATAACCGGGGCGGCTCAATGCGCCGCGCGCCAGGTCTGGCCGGGCAGGATCAGCGACTGAATGGTGGTGGCGATCTCGCGCACATCGGTGACCGCGCTGTCGTAGCAAGCAATACTATCGTCCGGCATCAGGAATGGATTGATCTTGTCTCTATCTGGACTGAGCACCATGTCTTCGATCGCGCGCTGGATAACTTCGGTTTCCATGGTTTTGGGATTTCGGCTGATCAGCACGGCATAGCGGGCGGCATTGGTTGCGCGCGAGCCGCCAACACAGTTTGCCGACACGAGGCCAGCCAACAGGCGTGTGCCATAGGGTACGCTACCGGCGTCGCGATTGTTGTTTGAACTGGCGTTGCTGGTGGCCGGTTGTGAAAGGTTTGACATGAACAGGCGCACGCCCGGCGGCGTGATTTGCGACGGGCGCACCAGCGCAGACTGGAAGCACGGGGCTTCCGCCACTTCGATGTGATCGCCCTCGAGCAATGGAACGTCATCGACCGGCGCGCCAGTGAACGCGCCCTGCCAGTTCAGGATGAACGTACGTTTCCCTCGATGCAACACGATGCGCGTCAAATCCGCGTCGGGCCGGACGCCACCGGCCGCACGCAGCGCTGCAGCCACAAACCGCTCGATCGGACTGTCGCCGTATTTCGAGATCGCTTTGTCGCCTTTGTCGGCGGCGGTGATGTTGTTGATGACGAAGCGTCCCGGCAAAAAGACCGCGCCCGAAACCGTGATGTTGATCGGGGCATAGAGTACCGGGCGCACGCTTATGAGAAATTTCTCCGCCTTGAACGCGCCCGCTTTGATCAGCCCGGCTTCGATTTTTCGGGTTAACTCGGCATTCGACAACCCAACAGCCTCGATCTCCCCAGCAAACGGCAGGATGACACGACCGTCGGCGTTGACCGCATAGTCGCCGCCAAACTCTGGCGAACCCGGAACGAACAGGTTCAGCCGGTCTCCCGGCGAATACCTCATGGTGCGATCGCTGCTCGCCGGCACATGACGTTGGCTGGTGTCTTGCGGCATGATGAAGTTGCCGGCACCCGCCGGAGCGCAAACGCCGTTCGTGGCAATCAGCGGCAAGGTCTGGCGCGATGCCCACACGTCGCGACTGTCGAGTGTCGCCATCTTTTCGCGGTCGAACATCGGCTGTGGCTTATTGGCGGGCAATTGCATGCTTGCGCAACCAGCCAACATGAGCGTGACACATCCCAACATGCAGATACGCAGAACCGATCGCACGCCAAGCGCAGTCCGAGACCTCACAAACTCTGGCCACTGCGAACGCAACTAAACCCCTAAGCAACTCAGGTCCACACGACGGACATTTTCAGCAAGTCTTGGCCGGCTGCATCCAGTGATCGGATGCGGCAGCGGCAGGCGCACCGCTTCTTTACACTGTAATCTATTGCGGTCGCCGTGACAGCGGAAGTTGTCCACATCATTCAGCGATTTTGCTCTTGCGTTTGGTTCGCAACCGTAAAACAACAGTCAATTGCGATTCGCTCGGACGTAACCGAAAACGGCCGGGCTGTGACTTACGTCGAGCCGATTTGAACTGAGATTTGATCTTCCGTCCCGCCACACGGCCAGCGAACAATTTCAGCCCGCACTCTCATCGGGCGCGCGGGTAGTCAGCGCGAGCGCATGGATCGGCTTGCCGATAAGTTCAGCCATAGCTTGGTTGACCAGTCGATGGCGGGCGACCCGCGGCAGGCCGGCGAACCGTTGCGAGACGATACGCACACGAAAGTGGCTGTCTCCGGTTCCGGGCGACCCGCGATGGCCGGCGTGCAGTTCGCTCTCGTTCACGATCTCTAGCTGCGTCGGCGCGAAGGCACTGATCAACGCCGCGCGTATTCGGCTTTCGACTGTATCGGCTTGGCTCGCTGCGGACATATGCGTCATCTCGATTTCGTGTGCGGAAAGGTGTAGAGGGACTACCATGCTTGGTCGGCGACCGCATCGCCGCGCCATGCCGACATGCCACGCTCGCCATGCCAACAGCTGTCAAGATCTTGTAATCGACGACCGCGAAGCCGATACTGTACTCACATGAAACCAACGTCCAAATACTTTGATGCGATCCGGATCAAGTCCGCGAGCGCCGCGTCCGCCAAAAAGCCGGAGGTGCGCGCCTGCGATTGGAGCGGCTGCCAGCATCCCGGCACACACAAGGCCCCTCGCGCGCGCGGCGGCGACGGCCGCTACTATCATTTCTGCATCGATCACGTGCGGCAATATAACGCCAATTACAATTACTTCGACGGCATGTCCGACGAGCAGGTGTCAGCCTTTCAGAAGGACGCGGCCACCGGCCACCGGCCGACCTGGAAAACCGGGGCCGACGCGCTTGATCACGGCACGGCGAAAGGCGCGAAATCCGCCGATCCCGATACTTTGGGCGGGCGAAAAGTAAATGATCCGCATGGGTTTTTTGCCTACCGCGCAAAACGGCAGGCAGGTGCCGACGCCGAGCCCCGGCGTTATGTGCGGCCGCTTGAACGCAAATCGCTCGAGACGTTGAATTTGCCGGAAACGGCAGGTAAGGTTGAGATCAAAGCACGCTTCAAGGAGTTGGTGAAGTTACACCACCCCGATGCCAACGGCGGCGACAAGCGCTCCGAGGATACGTTGCGCGAAATCATTCAAGCCTATAACATTTTGAAGTCGGCTGGACACGTTTGAGCCACGTTCGATTGGGGCCAACGTGAACTCACAGCGCCGATCTCGGCTCTTATCCCCGGAAACTTGACCCACCGGTCCGCCACCGTGGCGTACCCCTGACGAGGACTGCGAGACATCTCATGCGCGCGACTGCTCCTTCTGCGGCTCAACCCGCTGGTACTCCCGGTCTTCCCGACTCAACGGTTTCCGTCAAAAAAGTCTTCGGCTTCGAGAGCGACCTGGAAGCGCCGAGCTACAGCGAAAAGACCGAGCATGTGCCGGATTTCGATCCGGACTATCTGTTCAACCGCGACGTGACGTTGGCGATCCTGGCCGGCTTCAAATACAACCGCCGCGTGATGATCCAAGGCTATCACGGCACCGGTAAGTCGACGCACATCGAGCAGGTGGCTGCGCGCCTCAATTGGCCCTGCGTTCGCGTCAACCTCGACAGCCACGTCAGCCGCATCGATCTCGTCGGCAAGGACGCCATCGTCCTGAAGGATGGCAAGCAGATCACCGAATTCCGCGAGGGCATCCTGCCTTGGGCGTTGCAGAACAACGTCGCGCTGGTGTTCGACGAATACGACGCCGGTCGGCCGGACGTGATGTTCGTCATCCAGCGCGTGCTTGAGTCGTCGGGCAAGCTTACGTTGCTCGATCAGGCCAAGGTTATCCGGCCGCATCCAGCATTCCGCTTGTTCTCCACCACCAACACTATCGGCCTCGGCGACACCAGTGGGCTCTATCACGGCACGCAGCAGATCAACCAAGGCCAAATGGACCGTTGGTCGCTGGTCTCCACGCTCAATTATCTGCCGCACGACGACGAAGCGCGCATCGTGCTTGCCAAGGTCAAGGCGTTCGCCAAGTCCGATGCCAAGAAAAAGCAGGTCTCCAACATGGTGCGCGTCGCCGATCTGACGCGCTCCGCCTTCATCAACGGCGACTTGTCCACTGTGATGAGCCCGCGCACGGTCATGACCTGGGCGGAGAACGCGGAAATATTCAACGACGTCGGGTTTGCTTTCCGGTTGACGTTCCTCAACAAGTGCGACGAGCTGGAAAGGCCCATGGTGGCCGAATTCTATCAGCGCTGCTTTGGCGAGGAGTTGCCGGAGAGCGCCGCGAACGTTGCGCTGAGCTGAGCTGAAGACGAGGAGGCAGTGGGCAATAGGCAGTCGTCAATAGGGTCCGTGTTCCCCTGTTGGCGCTGCAGGATCGCTTCTGATTGCTGACCCATGGCGACTAGCTGCCCGGCGCGCAGTAGCGCAACC
>JANXYD010000070.1 GCA_025350265.1 Hyphomicrobiaceae bacterium
CGGGCGGCTACGTCATTCGCCGCACTGGCTATGGGCGGACGGTCCGCGCTGGCCCAGGCGAAGTTCTTTCGCATCGGCACGGGCGGCACGGGCGGCACCTATTACCCGATCGGCGGCCTGATCGCCAACGCCATTTCGACCGACACGCTGAACGCCAGCGCGGTGGCGACAAACGGCTCCGTTGCCAACGTCAATGGCATCGTCGGGGGCGCGATGGAATCGGGGTTCACACAAGCTGACGTGGCATCCTGGGCTTACACGGGCACCGGCATCTACGAGGGCAAGCCGAAAATCGAAGAGCTGCGGGCGATCGCCAATCTCTACCCGGAGACGGTGCATATCGTCGTCAAGAAGGGCTTGGGCATCAAGACGATCGCCGACCTGAAGGGAAAGCGCATCTCGCTCGACGAGCCGGGTTCGGGCACGCTGGTCAACGCAAAAGCGCTGCTGGGCGCGTACGGTGTTACCGAGAAGGATATCAAGCCTGAGTATCTAAAGCAGCAGCAATCGTCGGACAAGTTCAAGGATGGCACGCTCGATGCGTTTTTCCAGACCACAGGCTATCCGCAAGGCACGCTGACGGAACTGGCGTCGACCAACGGATTCGAGCTCCTGGCGATCGACGGCGCGGAGGCAGAGAAACTGCGCGCGCAATTTAAGTTCTTCGCCGCCGACGAAATCCCAAACGGTACGTATAAGGGAGTGGCCGGAGTGAAGACACTGTCGGTCGGCGCACAATGGGTGACGAGCGCAAAGGCCGATACCGATGTCGTGTATCAGGTGACGAAGGGCCTCTGGAGCGATAAAGCACGCGCGACCCTTGACGGCGGCCACGCCAAGGGCAGGGCGATCCAGAGGGCGACCGCACTTTTAGGATTAGGCGTACCGCTGCACCCTGGTGCGGAAAAATATTACCGGGAAGCCGGGCTGATAAAGTAAGGCACTCCAACGGCGGGACCGGTTGATGGGCTTCGGCACCGCTGGTTCGGCATCTATCTCCAGCGGATGCCGAAAACCTTGGCAAGCGCCATCGTACCCTTCGGCGTAACAGCAACGGCTCGCGTCCCGTCGATGCGGCGTAGCCAACCCTCGGTGAATCCGTACGTGCGGATGGCGGAGCCAAGTGCGCCTGCCAAATGCGGTCTGCGCTCACTCCAGTCGAGACATGGACGGCACAACGGCCGGGTCAACCGCTTGGGCACCATCCCGGCCGCCGGGAGGATCCCGGTGCGCGCGAAGAATTCAGCGCCGGTGTCGGTGATGATCCCGCCATCCGCCTCGATGACAATGTAACCGCTGCCGATCAACTGATCGGCGATGACCACTCCAAGTCGGCCGGCGAGATGGTCGTAACAGGAACGGGCCTTGCGCAGTGCCTCGTTACGCGGTCCGGTCCACACGACAGCGCGCTCCACTGGTTGGTTGGAAACGTGCAGCATCAGCGCCTCCATCACCCGCGCGACCTCTGCTCCTGCGAGCCGATGGTAGCGATGCCGTCCCTGTCGCTCGACCGTGATCAACCCGGCAGCTGTCAAACGCCCGAGATGGCTGCTCGCCGTCTGCGGCGTGATGCTGGCAACGACGGCCAACTCATGCGCCGTCAGCGCGCGCCCGTCCATCAATGCATTCAGCATGGCAGCCCGCGCCGGCTCTCCAATGGCAGATGCGAGACTGGCAATCGTATTCGTGCTTGGCACGCCCAGCCCTTTCAAACGTCATCACCAGAGACGATCATAGCACGCCCCTGCCGCAGCACGCTTCGATCCCGCACGAAGCATCTGGCACGCGTCTCGGCGTATCATACCGACAAGCGAAAGGTGCGACCCGTCCTGGCAACGGCAATGTGGTTCCGTGTCATGTGTGGACGGCACCCGGTTGGCAAGGGTTTTGTCGGTGCGGCGCGCGAACATGCAGTAAGCGTCGGTGGCGCGGGTGTGTCAGCGGCCAGCGGCATAGGCTTGCATGCCGCGCGGGTTGGCAGCTGCTCGGCGGCGTGGGCCGACTTGCGATGTGGCGGTGAGGCGACCCTCCGACCAGTCGCCGCCAACTTCGACGATATGCCCACGTCTCCGCAGCTCCGCGACCGTTGCTTTGGGCACACGGCCCTCCAAGGCAACAACGCCGGGACGTGCCGCACGCGGCCAAAATGACGCCGGAAAATGTTCGATATGCCAGGCGGGTGCGTCGATGGCCTGCTGCATGCTCATGCCGGAGTGGACATGGCGGAGGAAAAATTGGCAGCTCCACTGATCCTGCTGATCGCCGCCCGGCGTGCCCCAGCTCATGTAGGGTTTGCCGTCGCGCAACGCCATGCCGACCGACAGCGTCGAGCGCGGCCGCTTGCCGGGTGCCAGCGATCCCGGCAAGCCCTCGTCGAGCCAGAACATCTGCGCCCGCGTGCCGAGCGGGAAGCCGAGCGCGGGGATGACGGGAGATGATTGCAGCCAGCCACCCGAGGGCGTCGCCGTAAACATGTTGCCGGCCTTGTCGATGATATCGACATGCACGGTGTCGCCGCGCACTAGGCCGGATGCCGTGTGGGCATCTGAAGGCCCACTTGGTGAGCCGGATGCCGTGTGGGCATCTGAAGGCCCACTGACTTGGCCGATGCGGCCGACTGTCGGCTCGCCGGCGCCTGAACTCGACACCGCCTCCCGGCCATCGCCGATCCCCTTGACGATCACTTCGCCGCCGTGCCCTGCGATCTTGCCCGGCCGCTGCTCAAGCGACGCCGTCGGACCGATGAGCTTGCGCCGCTCAGCGTTATAGGCTTCCGACAGCAACGTATCCATCGGAACGTCGGTGTAATTCGGATCGCCGTAGAAGGCTTCACGATCGGCATAGGCGAGCTTCGCGCATTCGATCCAAAGATGCAGCAACTCCGGGTCGGTCGGTGCCATCTTGTCGAGGTCGTAGCCTTTGAGCAGCGCCAGCATCTGCAGCAACACCGGGCCTTGCGTCCAGGGACCGGGCTTGAGCACGCGGTAGGCTCCATAGTCGAGCCCGATCGGATCTTCGATCGTGGGCAGCCAGGTCGCCATATCCTGTCCCGTCAGCACGCCGCGGTGACGACGCCCGGAAACATCCATCACCTCCGTGTCGCGGCAGAACCGATCGATGGCCTCGGCGACGAAGCCTTGGCTCCAAGCCTTGCGGGCGCGCTCGATCTCTGCTTCGCGGCCGCCGCCTCCGGCCTCCGCTTCAGTGAGGATGCGCGTGTAGGTGGCGGCATGCTGCGGGTTGCAGAACAGGCTGCCGACCTCGGGCAAGTGGCCGCCGGGCAAATAGACTGCAGCCGACGTCGGCCAATGGGTGTTGAACTGCTCCTGCACCATCTCGATAGTGGCGACGGCGCGCTCGACGAGGGGATGGCCACCTTGGGCGTAGCCGATCGCGGGCGCCAGGACATCCCGCAATCGCATGGTGCCGTAGTCGCGCAAAATCATCATGTAGGTTTCGAAGGTGCCGGGGATGCACGGCGCGAGCAAGCCTGTTCCGGGCACGATGTCGAGCCCGAGATGGCCGCGATAATGCTTGATCGTGGCACCCGCTGGTGCCGGACCTTGGCCGCAGATCACCTGCGGCTTGTCGCTGCCGGCACGGCAGATCATCACCGGCACGTCGCCGCCCGGACCACACAGATGCGGCTCCACCACTTGCAGCGTGAAGGCCACCGCGATGCCCGCGTCGAACGCGTTGCCGCCGCGCTCCAAGATCGACATGCCGACGGCGGTAGCGATCCAGTGCGTAGACGTACAAACGCCAAACGTACCTTCGATCTCGGGCCGGGTCGTGAAGGGAATTGGCGTGGCTTGAGACATGTCGAGGTTCCTGATTGCGCTGGCGACGGCGCGTTCGCAGTCGATCACGATTTTGTCACTGGTCAGCCGCAAGCTAATGATCGTGTATTGCAGCATCCATCGCAGTCGAAAGCAACTTGGGGAGAGCGACAATGTCAAAAGTCAAAATCATCGCACTGGGAATTGGTCTGGCGAGCGGCACTATTTGCGGCACGTTAAGCGCGCACGCTCAGCAAGCATCTATGACGTTTTTCGTCACCAGCACTGGCAAGGGCAGCGGTGCCGATCTCGGCGGCCTTGAGGGTGCCGACGCGCACTGCGCAGCACTTGCCAAAGGCGCTGGGGCAAGCGCGGTCAACTGGAAGGCGTATCTAAGCACCACCGCCCCCGGCGGAGATGCCGGCATCAATGCCCGCGACCGCATCGGCAAAGGTCCCTGGCAGAATGCCAAGGGTATTGTGATCGCCACAAGCGTTGCCGACTTGCATTCCGAGGCAACCAAATTGACCAAGGATACGACCTTGACGGAGAAGGGCGAGGTCGTGTCCGGCCGTGGCGACGCCGTCAACACGCACGACATGCTGACGGGATCGGACCCGGCCGGCATGTTCTCGACCGCGGGCGGCGATACGACATGTGGCAACTGGACCAAGAGTGGCGACGGCTCGGCGATCGTCGGGCATCACGATCGCGTCGGGTTGAAAGTGTCGCGCCACATGATTTCGTGGAATTCCGCGCACGGCACGATCGGTTGCAGCCAAGAGGCGATCAAAAAGACCGGCGGGGCCGGCTTGTTTTATTGTTTCGCCGCGAATTGAACCGCGACCGGGAATGCGGCAGCACGCATTCCCGGTCAGACCGGTTGCGGATCGCTCACGAATCGGCGCAAATGCATAACGTCTGCCAATGGCCGCTTGTGTCGCGTCGGGTCTCGGTCTGCCGATCGGAGAATTTGACATGAATATCATGACACCAACGGCCGTAACGAAGCATCAGGGGCAGTCTTTGATCGCCGAAGTTGCAGAGGCGACAGCGGCGAACTGTCTGGCCACGCGTGTGCGTCAGTTGAGCCGCATCATCACCAGGGTCTACGACGATGCGATGCGCCCGCTCGGGATTACGATGAGTCAGTACACTCTGTTGACGCAGATGGCGCAGCAAGACGGCATTACGGCAGTCGAGATCGGCACTGATCTCGACATTGAAAAATCCACGCTGTCACGCAACTTGAAGCGGCTGCTCGCGCTTGGCCATCTGACGATGGATCCGCCCGCGGGACGTCGCGGTCGCGGCTTGCATCTGACAGCCAAGGGGCAAGATGTCATCCAGAACGGTTATCCCGTTTGGAAGGAAGCTCAGACGCGCGTGGTGCGTGTCATGGGCACTGAAAGCAGGGGCGTGCTCGACACCTTGCTTAGTCAGGCGGAACGCCTCGGCGCGATCTGATCCCAGGCCTTTAAGCCTTCCAAGGCAACGTCTGCGCAGCACCAAGAACGCACCCAAAAATAAAAAGTGTTCGAGGGA